>VFKX01000045.1 GCA_009885285.1 Candidatus Falkowiibacteriota bacterium | reverse complement strand
TAAGCTTCATGATTACGTTCTTGGTCTGACTGGTCTTGCTTTAGGAATCGCTTCTGGAAATTTTAAAATCGACAAATTAGGAATTGAATACAATAGCGGTATGGCTCAATTTAAATTAAACTCCTCTCTAGACAACAAGTCGAGAATCGCGCTGGATTCCGAAGTGAGTTTTAGCGTAGATGTTCAAGCGTCTATGCCTGTATATAAATTTATTCCAGCAGCAAACATAGAGGGGCACTTTATCATTCAAGATTTAATGTGTAAAACAGCTGAAACCGCAAAGATAGACGTTAATGGAAAGGCTGATAGCGTAGCAAATTTACAAAACTTTTTAGGAACTGGGGTGAAAATTATTTCTGAGCTGTTTGCAGGTTTCGTAACGTCTGACTTCAACGGAGTTGTGAAAAATACTAATTATGTTGACATTGTTCCAGAGTCACTAACCGTTAGCTCTGGCTTAATTGACGCTTCGTTTGCGATTAATTATGGAGTGATGTATTCTGGCAACAAGGACTATCACCCCACGGGTTTGCGTGGAATTCCAGGTCAAGGCAATCCAAATGGGGCCGCTGTTCCACCGGGATCTATCCGCTCGAAGCACTTGTTTGGACGATAATGAATACTACTAATTACAAAAACTGCTTGTTTACTACCGGAGCGTTAACCGGTAATTTAATTGCATCCTATAACTTCTCTAATCAGGTTGATTCAGTTGTTCTAAACGACCTTTATGCTACTGGGGATTGTTATTTTAATAATGGGGCTAATAATGTATTTTACTCAAACAAAAGCAACCTAAATATTCTTCAAGGTGGGCTTCCTTTTCAATCTTCGTTTACGGGGTATTTCTCTGGTTCTCAGTATGCTTTCGTAAAAAGCGACCTAGACTTAACCAGCTTTAATGTTCTTTTAGATTTTTCTTTTGATAACTGCTCTCCAATTAGCACTAGGGTTTTATTGTCAAGCGCAACTGGTTCTTCATTGTCTTCTGGATCGATATTCGGAATAAATCAAGCTAATAAATTTTTCATAGAATACGGAACAGGCGCAGCTAAAAGGATTCACACATCTAAGATAGGCGTCTCGGAGAATAACGTAATTAATTTTGGTATTGATGGTCAATCTTTCTATTTGAAAAAGTACAATTTCCTAAATCAATTAATCTCTAGCGAGTTTTTTAATTTCACAGATTATTCTTCGTCTGACAAATTGTTTTTTGCAAAATCTTTTGGCGTTTATTCTGGCTTCTCTGGGAAATTTAACCACGTCTTTCTTTCTTCGAGTAACTCTGATGGGTCCGACAATAGTTATTATGAGTGTCTTTTTTGCACTGGTGTAACTTCCGGTATTTTAACTGGTCAAGAGGAGTTTTCTTCTGTATCTGATAATTTAAGCTATTATAATTACTCGGTTTCTGGAACCGGGATTACGGGTTATCAAAACGTAACGATTTACGACAGCTTTACAGATACGTATGTTTCTAATTCAAGCGGAGTGACTGGGAATTTTCTTGTGGGTAAGTTTACTACGGGCGAATTCTTAACTACTACTGGCTTTTTTGAAACAGCTACGCGCAATATCCTTTTGGATGTTTCTCGCAAATCTAGTTATATCGATTTGATAAAAATAAACTTTATAAATGATCTTGAATCTGGCGATCTACTGGAGGTTTACGATTACCATGATAAGAACCTCAATATTAATTTAAAGAATAACACCACTTTCAATTCGAACATCGCATTATTCTCGAATGGGATGCTTTCTATTAGCGGTCTAGATTATAGCGTTACAAACGGACTGGTAAGTGCTTCTTCCGATTCTAGTGATGAGGTTAGGATAAACAAAATAAACACCCCGATTCAGTACCTGTTATACAGCGGCCTTTATGACAATTATAAAAAGCCAACTGGAGGCGGTTCTGAATATTACCCAGCTCAATCTCAATTCTACGAATCTGGAGATGGAAACGTGACTATCACGGGTTTAGAGGGCTTGTTTTCAAGCGGATTTTCTCTAACTGGGCATGATTTGTTTATGAACGGACAGAAGCTCTATACTGGTATTGATTATGAAACCGGCGTTTATGGAAGTAAGCAAAGCGTGATTCTTTATGCGGAAAATTTCAATGACGCTGACCTAACGATTACTACTGGATCTTCCGGCGAGTTAATTAGCGTAGATTATCAAACCGAATCGATCTTGGCGTTTTGTCCTGTGCAAGATCAGTCTTTTTACAGAAACAGAGCTTTTTTAAGTGGTTCGATGTCTTCGTTTGACCTTTCTGGAAAAAACGAGGAAATTTGGCTAAATGGTATAAAATTAATAGAAGGTATAGATTATGGAAAGGTGTATCCTTGTAGTAGCTATCTTTATAATTTTAATATGACTAGTTTGCCTTATATTTTTTGTAAAGATAACGACAATTTCTTTAATATAAGCTAGGAAATATGGGTTATCAACAGATAAAAGGTATACGAGTTCAGCCTTCTAATGGTCCAGCTAATAGACATTTTAGCTCTACTCCGTGGGAGACTGGCTACGCTTTTGGAGGCTGGATTTACAACACCCAATTAGATGTTGGTTATTCTCAGGGGCCAACTACTATTAGCCTGGATATAGCCTTAGACACGCAAACTCGAGGAAGAAATGACAATAATCAATTAAATGATGATGGCGCTCGAGCAGGTTCGAGTTTTGATATTAATTCTGGGGATCTAAATATCAGCTATCAAGGGGGTTCGAGTGAGAGCTATTATAAGATTCATATTGGAGACAATGTATATGAACCAATGTATCTTTCTTCTTACGAGATAGACGGTGGTTCAGATACCAAAGTGTTAAGAACTAAGTTCGTAGACTACTCCTCAGTGCTTGATAAGATTTATGTTGGGCTTTTCAAGAGGCAGGGCTACGATAAACGTTACATTCATACATTAAAAAGTAGCCCAACGATTGACGCTACATGTCCAGATTGCTCTACGACTGGAGCGCAATTTTGGCATGTTACAGGCACTGTTACTGGAAGCTTGGAAATGGCTAGTTATTCTTACAATCACGGTGGGTCTGCGGATTTAATGCTTCAACCTACAGCTAATGAAAATTATTCTGGACATTTCCTCAGAAGGCAATCTACTTTTCCTTGGTATCCTGCAAGCCTTGGGAGCTTCGCACAAGCTAGTCTGGCCTTCCTCTCCGCCTACCTCGCCAACGCCGGCGGAGCAGACTCTAGCACTATCCCAGCAGCTTCTACAACCCCTGGAATGTTCAACATTAATGGAGGAACACTGATCCTTGGCCATGAGGAGTTTAACGAAACTCTTTGCGGAAACTTAGCTCCGGTTTCTTATAACTTTTCAGAATTGATTTTCGCTCTAAATCGTTCTAACGTAAAATTTTCGCAAGTTAATAGCTCCACTTTAGTAAGTTCTTGGATGAACCATGTCTCCGGAAAAATAGACAAGAATCCTAATTATAGACAAAGTTACAATGGGACGTTGCGTGAAGTTTTAGGTCAATGGTGCGCGGATTTCGCTTTAGACTTTTATGTTACTGGTAGGACGGTGTGTTTCGTAGATTCATCTAATGGAACTCTTGATTTCGTTAAGGGCTTGCCTGGTATAATGATTCCGAAGGGCGCGAATATAACGGGCCTTGATTTCAATTCTGACACGAGAAACGCTATCTCTAGTTATAATGAAAAATGCGATCTTTCAGAGTCTTACGAGCAAAGCATAATTACTTTCGACGCAACGCCCAGGAAGGTTGAAAATAAGATCAAGCAAGTAAAGAACCAGTGTGGCTTTTTGGCCATGCATCCTTTAGATTTTTTATCTAGCAATGCAAGTCTATATAACGATCATGAGACTGTTTACGGTCAAACTTTTCAGAGTAGTTATATTTTAAATCCGATCTGGCCCGATCCAGCCGGTCTTCTTGGGATGCATAATTTTACCTCTACGCCAGGTGGACCCTCTAAACATTTTTGGTATACTAATAGAGCTTTCTCTTTGATAGATACTTGCTGCGCTTTAGGAAAGTATTCCGAACATCTTAGGGACATTTACGTTGGAGGCATAATCTCTTCAGCTTTAAAAGAAAAGTATTACCAATCTTTAAACGTCCAAGGCGTTGTAGCGTCTTCTTGGCATATTCCTCAGCTATTTAATGGTTTTAATTCGTTATCATTTACTCCTTTAATTTATTTAGATGAATTAAACTATTCGGATTTTAAACAAACTTTTATAAAAAACAAATACAATTCAAAAACTACCGACCAAAGACAAAACTACATTCTTAATTCTATAAATTTTGAAATAGCTATTGGTTTCTATGATGTCGAAGGTTTAAAAGAGATTAGGACCTGGGAGAAAAACCTTGCTGACAGCATGTACAAATATGGAATTCTCACAAAAGGGAATTTAAAAGGTCCACCATTCCTACGGGAGGACCATACGGATCAGCCTGGTTTTTTTGATGGTTTAACCGGAGTAAAAGGGATAAGTTCCACGAAAATCGAAGCAACAACTACTCCTCCTAGCGAAAAATATATAAATTTTTTCAAACTTCCATTTAAGGACATATATCAAACTAGCGGGGAGTATTCGAACCCAGTTTTTACTCATTTAAATTTGACGGGCGTCTCGATCTCTGAATTAAATAATGCGTGGGGCACTTTAGAAACTGACTTTGAGAAAAGGCTAAAGGAGCTTAGCCCTTATAATGAATGCGACAATTTTAAACAGTTGAATATGTTTTCAGATGGCACGGATGATGAAGGATTTTCTCCGGGATATTTTAGTTTAGCTGATTTTGCTCCACAGTTTTTTGATATAACTGATGATTTATTTGAAGAGTTAGAAGACGAGCTTAGAAACGCGGTTGGAAACAATCCAGGCGCATCAGATCTTCTTGGTAAGCTAATTAGAATTCAGAAAGAGAAGACGGACGTGTCTAATGCCTATTCTCAGTTTAGATGTCCGAAATTAGTGGTGCTTGTTATTCCTAATGTGTCAATGGAGCAGTCCTCTAGCAATTATTACCATCTTGGAGACTTAGTTAGTGAAACAAGCCCGCATCTTCAGGTATCTTTTGATTTTTATAACGACGCAACAAACCCGGTGATGGCTCAAAAAACACAAGAATTTCTAGACGAAAAAAGGAAGGAAGCATTGCGCGAGTTTCCCAAAAATATATGCGATACAGATTTAACTGCCGACGTTTGTAACATAGGCACGCCCGCAAGAGAAAGCCTGCCGCCATTTACTAACCCTCCCGATCCTCTTACAGATGAAGTGTGTCAAACTTATTCAAATTCCCCTATAGCTAGCGTAGCTAATTGTAGTTGTGTTAGCACTTACACTGGCGAACGCTATGTGGGTTTTGAAACTGGATATTTAATTAATGGGCCAAATTGTCGATCTATCGGTATCCATCTCGAGGTGAATAACACAGTAAGAATCGATAGCTACTTGAATTCCTCTGATTTCGCAGTAGGGCCTCAAGGCCATATAAGAATTGTAGCTGATGATGAGGATTATCCTAATTTTATTAATAACACTACGAATGTGGAAATCTACTATCCAATACAGAGCAATCCCCTAGGTCATAACTCGGCAGTTATTCCGACAAGCCCCCCGGATGGCAAATACCAATATTATAGCGGCATACTCTCTCACGAGTTAACCACCCAAAACAGAAATCCTGAATCTATAGAAGCTTTCGGAAACTATTGGTCTGGAACTTCAAACGTAGCTAAAATACAACAAATTAATAACGAACTTAACCAAGAGATAACTCAACAGCTCAGGCCGTCAGACATGACTTTTTTCAAGCCACACTACGATATGGCTGGAAATCTTCTTCTTAATGTTGCTTCATATCACAATCTAATCGCCTCTATGTCTCAGAATTCTAACTCAAGTCCAACTTTATCAGTAAGCTTCGAGGTGGTTGGTGATGCGGCAGAGATAGCTAATTTTAAAAACTCTCTAACTCCCAGCAAGGGCCTGGCTAGCCTTTCTTATTCATTAACGCAAGAGGGGTATAAGACTAAGGTCTCATTCTCTTCCAAACCTAAAGTGTCCCCGAAGCCAGAGGCTATTTTGAATAAAATACGAGCAAGATTGTAAGATGAATTTTACAGGATACTCTTATAGGAATTTATTAGACTTAAAAAGTAACACTTTTTTGTTTAAAGATCTGTCTGTAAGTAACGCTTCTTACCCAAGCAAGATAACAATCTCAGGTGAGGGGGACTCTTTCGGGTTTTCTTTTTCTGGAAATAGAGTTCTGGATAACTATGGAAAGTTTATCTGGTCTTTTAATTCTGGAGAGCCAATAGATTTGCTGATCGAGATGGAAAACGACATTTACCAATATAGCGTAAATTCAGATTTAGTTGGTAATGGTTATCGTAGTGATTTTAAAATAGAAAAAATAATAATAGACACCGATGGTTATGGCTTGTCGTTCATTCCGGAGTTCTCGAGTGAAGCGATTAACCTAGAAGCCGTTGTCGAGCCTTCTTTCGAGGCTGGTGGTAGCGTTCTGTTTACTTTACTCAATCCAAGCGCTGCGAAGGTGAAGGTCTACTCTTCGAAAATCGGGTTGTACCAGAGTTCTCCTCAAGATTTAAATTTTCAGTCAAACCAGACTGGAATTTTGAGCGGAAATCAATTTCTTACTTTTTCTTCAGCAGATTTAACAAATAATTCTAATCCTTATCCTGATTTTACTTTTTCACTCACATCAAAAACCAACGCTGGAGATTATCTATTTCCTTTATCCACCAGTAGAGTGTCTTCATTAAAGGGGATTTCCTTTATTAATTACAGTTACCCATCAAAATTGAGCGTTAATCATTCTTTCGAAGGATTAAGTGAGGCAAACAGATTCGTTTTCGAAAGGCAGGACCTTGATCTTTTGTTTTCAGTAGGAATAAATAAGAGGACTTTGGGTAATGATATATTAGATGTTACCGGTTTCTTAGAATTTAGTGGGGTTGGATTTTCAGGTAATAATACGGGGAGATTCATATCTGGAATAAGTATTACCAATTCCGGTTTGTATAGCGGCATCCCGTCTGTGGTTTTCTCGTCTTTCTCTGGGGTAGAGTCTATAACTGTAAACGAAAAGAATTTAATATCTTATGAGGCGGGAGACTCTTTTAGCCTATTATTTTCCGGAAATGGAACCGGCGTTTCTGCGACGGCCCACACAAAGAAGGTTATTATTAACCTTTTCTCTGGAGATAATCCTTCCAATAAGTTTAGAACTATAACTGGGGTGAGCATAAATAATGCTGGGTCTGGATTCAATGGCTCATATGGAGTTTTTATGTCCGGTTCAGTTGTTGACTATCCGTATTCATATGTGGACGATATAGCTTCTAGCCTGGGTTATTCGCCAGTTTCGCTTGCTACATCTTTTAAGACTACTGCTGGATTTGCTTCTGGCAGAGCTTTGCTCTCTAGCGGAAACTCTGGTCAATTGTCTGGGGTGATAATTTTTGGGGCTGGATCTGGTTACGATAACGGAATACAGCTCCCCTCTGTGTCTTTTAAAAGGAATGCGTCGGATTTTTTCAGCTCAAATGCGAGTGGTTCGTGCTTGATGAATTCCTCTGGGGAAACAATTAGCCTTCTTAATAATTGGAAGGTTTTGGCTGGCAGATCTTTTTCTAATTCAGAATCGGATTACTCTATAATTGAACAAACTGGCGTGGGTAAGAATTATTTTGGACCAATCGTTTTTTCTTCTGAAGACGAGCGTCTTTATTTAAAAGTTAAATCAAAAAATTTTACGTCCTATCAGGATACTTCCTTAGGTTTTTCTTTATTTCAGACCGGCGGCTATGCTAAGAATTTTTTGATAAAAAAACACAACAGATATACCATAACGCCTGATTTCGAAAATCTTTACGGTCTTTCGTCTTTAGATGATAACGTGGTCGAAGAAGAGGAATAATATGCCTAAAAATAAAGAAAAAGATAACACACCAGTTAAAGCTAAGGTTATTGGCCTGTGGGGAGATCCTGGATTAACCGAATATTCTTTCTTTGATGTCCTTAGTAGGTTCTTAATTGTGCAGGTCGCTCCTTATAGCAATGTCGCCTGCCAAAATGACTCCACTGCGATCGTAAAGTTAGTTTTGAGGCCTACTTCACTTTGGATTAACTCTTTAGATGGTGGCTCTACAAGGAGGGATTTTCTTGGAAATTTAAACAAACAAGATCGAAGCCTTCCTGCTGATGGCGGAAAAAATGCAGCAACTTTTATTGATAAAAACATTTTACCTATATCTCCATCCTATAAACTAGGGGATGAGATTACATTAACGAAATTGCCTAAGCCTTTGAGTTTTGACGCTACTAGCTTAAAGGATGGGACTGCTCAATTTAATGGCAAATTTATTTTCAACTCAGAAGACGCCGGGACATCTCCGACTAATTTTGCGTCAAAAGAACATAAAAACCTAGAGTTTGCTTTTTCGACTGTGGATCTTAAGACGTATATTAAAACCATGACATTCCCAGTTCTTACGCCTCCTATAGTTCCTCCCCCTGGAACAAATTTAAAATTCTTTTTTGGCTCAGACGGCGCGTATGTACGCTCGTTATCTAATATTCTTAACACCCTTGGGAAGTTTTCGGAGTTCTTGGGCCCTTTCGCGCTTGCCGCAAAGGCTATAGACATAGGAGCTATGGTTACTCATATGGATTCCTCTGGTTTAATTGCGAGCAGGGGCGGGGTTATTTCTGAGGTTGGCTTTGTTTCGACTGAGTATATAGATTCTAACTCTGAGAATAGAGAGAGGCCTCAAGATTCTGGATGTCTGCCTTTGATCGTAGCTAATCCGTCAACATTTCCGACCCCCGCTAATAGAAACGTTGGTGGCGTTAATATAACTCTTTAATTATCCAGGTATTTTTAATATCTCTTAGGAATAAGTCGGTGCGTTTCAATGGATAAAAACCATTGATATCGTCTACAATGTCGCCATCCAAAAGGTGCTGTTCTGATAAATAGTTATTTCTATCCGAGCACAAGATGTAGTTGGTCTTGAATTTAACTTTATCGCTCGTAGCCATTACATTTAAAGAAGGTCTAAACTTTTTTTCCGACTCAGAATCTGAGTGTTCGTTGATAGTGCAATATCTATAGTAATTTATTTTCTTCTCTCTTATTTCGCTTGCCTGTAATTTAGAAACGCATTCAAACGAGAATCCATTTTCAAAAAGAAATTTAACAAATTCTGGTTTATCATTTTCATCAATTAAATAAATGATTTTTGCTACGTTAGCTTTAAATTTGAGAAGGGTCTCCTGGGATATGGGTCTATTCGTAGTAAT
>VFKX01000101.1 GCA_009885285.1 Candidatus Falkowiibacteriota bacterium | reverse complement strand
TTATTTTGTGGCGCGGCATTGTACTGTAGCCTGGCATTAAATGATCCTGAAGATATGCAAAGACCTATAGGACCAAACCCAAAACTTACCAACAACTCTACGTCTTTCTTCCATCGGCGCTACTGGACTGATGAGCCTAATTTTTACGAACGCGGTCCCATGTTGGATAACAATATTAAACAATTGGTAAAAAAAGGACTCGATCCCAATCAAGGTTTCGACTCGCCGCAGGAAATAAAAATTTCACTTTTGAATTACGCCGACCAAAATCTAAATCTGCCAGAAGCTATGCAACCAAATACACAAACTTTAAATGCCGGAGTTCCTCGAGATGCAGTCCAACACTACCGGAGGGCGCGCTCGTATATTGCGGCAGGCGACTTTCAAGATGCAATGGCGTCATTAACCGAAGCAGTTGACGCCGCTCATAAAAAAGAAATAAAGTATGCGGATGCCGAGAAACTATTAAAAATAGTAAAGGACCGATTGGATTCAGATAAACTTAAACAAACAGCCAAGATCGCCATAAAAAACAAACAATGGGAAACTGCCCTAGATTTTTATGATAAAGCTCTCAAGCAAGATCCAACTAATATAATTACAAACAAAGAACTCGATGACGTCCATCATATTTTACGCGCAGAAGTTAATGACTTAAAAGCCAAGAGCTTCTTGAAGTTTTTTAAACCTGTAACGCAATTACGCAATCTCACCAAAGCCATTAAGAATACTTCGGGCTACAATAGTTCGTTAATAAAATCCATAGACAATGAACTAAAACAAATAAGCTTAATACGAAATATATTCACTGCAATCTTAATAATAGGGGTTTTGGTAATTCTCTACACAAGCGGCATCCCCACCAATTTTATTCCTGCTTTTTCAATTTCGAATACGCCTTCAGCCACTTTACAAATCACTAAACTAGGTACAGCAACAGAATTTCCTACTCCAACATCTAAACCTGCTATTTCAGCAACGTCAAGTATCACAAGTACGTCTACAATAACCCCTACTAGCACATTAACTCCCACCCCTACAGAAGTAATATTCGGAATCGGGTATATAAACAAGCTTATAGCCGGTGCATGGAATGAACCTAACAGGGGTCTTATTGCTAAACTTGGGTTATATCAACCAGTAATACTACTTGAAAAACGTGTTGTTTCCAACTCTACATGGTTCAGGTGCAGATGGGTAATCAATGGCTTAACCGATGAAGGCTGGATACTTGAGGATAATATTAACTTTGGCACTCCCCCAACTCCTGGATCATAATACTACCCGAAAGCTACTCAAAAACATAGGTTGAACTCATTAAGAAAAGGCAGGTATTACATGAATATAAGAGAATTAACAAAAATGGCAGACAATGCCTACTATGCAGAAAATTACAAAGAAGCCATTAAGTTGTATCAACAAATATTGGACCAAGCACCAAAAAACAAGAATGCCAGAACACATCTAGCAAAAGCCGAACTAAATCTTTCTTTACGAACCGCCACTCCCAAGATCCCTATTGAGGCATTACAACTTTATAAAAGATCACGCTCTTTTATAACCGCAGGTGATTTACCGCAAGCAAAGAAATTACTACAGGACGCTATAGCAATTGCCCAAAAAACCGACTCTAAATTCCCACAGGCACAAGAATTACTCGACAACCTGTCAAATGCCTTAACGGCAGATGAATTCAGCAAAAAAGCGCTGGAATATTTGCAACTTAAACTATGGGCAAATGCTGTATCAAATCTTGAGACTGCAGTCAATTTGGATCAAACAAATGAATCAAATAAATTCCTACTGGCTCATTTGCGGAATTTACTCATAGCACAAAACCTGGTAAGTGAGATCAATTCAGGGACCAAAGACAGTAAGAAACGCTCTGAAACTATCATTAAGATTCGAGAGATCATCGATGCAACAAATGAATTGCCGGTGCTAAGTCCATTATGGCAAGATGTAGTTCGTCAGTTAGGTGACCGTGAGAGAAAAAACAAAAATTCATATTTTCAAGTAATGATCGCCATCGCAACAATGTTGGTTATAGCATCTGGTATTGTGGGTGGGGTCTCTGCTCAGAATTACTGGGCTCCAGGCGCATATCTTGCCTTATCAATGCTAGGTATTGCATTAATTATGACGCTTTTCGCTTATAGCAAGAGATGACATTGGGAGATGATCAATGATGGCTAAAGATTCTCTTGACGATGAAAAAATTATTCCGATAGAAATTAAAAATGATCAATTTACGATTGTAATGAAATCAACTGAAAGCAAAGAAACAGGAGTTTCAGCAACAGTTCGGGCATCGATATTGATCTCCGTTTTCTTTCTTATTCTTGCATACATATTTGTCTTATCATGGTACGTTTTTCCAACCCAAAAATCCACTGTTCAAAATATTGCATCTAATGTTGATATAACATACACTATACCAAGGTATTTGGCGGTTGGAGATGAAAATACAATTGAAATCACCACTATAAATACCGCTGCTGATCAACCTGCTAATGGGACCATGACTTTAGTCTTTCCAGACTCAACCATATCTTTAGCCACAGTCCCTAATCAAAGAATGTCTTTTCAATTAGAAGATTTGCTGTCAGGAGACAGACTTACAAGACAAGTAAGACTTAAGTTATCAAGACGCCCATCTTCAAATTTCATCAAATTCTATTTTCAATTTACTGATTCTAATGGTGTTCAATATAACTCTAAAATTGATACGATTCCAATCTCACCCATATCAAATATACGAACGACATGGTCATGGATAACCGGCGCATCTGGCATACTTGCACTTGTTATTGGCTTTTTATTTGAACGAGTTAAAAACCTGGTGAAAATTAAGTAGCATTTTCTAGCTCCTCATAAAAATGATCTCACCCCTGTTGACACCTCCCCCTTTTCCCGTTAAACTATACGAAGTAGACAGGAACAAAGAACAGGAGCTGTCATGCCGGATAATAAATTAACTTCACATCTAAATCAAAATACATCGCTCGTCTCCGCCATCAACTCGTGGGAAGGATTTCTCGCGGATAAGGGGCGTTCGCCGAACACGATCAAAGCCTTCCTTTCGGATGTGCGTTTGCTCACCACGTTCCTCCCCGAAGATATCACGC
>VFKX01000067.1 GCA_009885285.1 Candidatus Falkowiibacteriota bacterium | reverse complement strand
TGGAGGGCAAACTGGGTGAGGCTGGGTTCAAAGTGGAACGACAGATGTTTTTCAACAAGGCAGGAATGTTAGGATGGTACGTTGCAAACACTTTAGGCGGGCAACAAACGCTTAAACCTTGGCAACTGCGAGTTTACAACTTGCTTACGCCTATATTCCGAATTCTGGATAAAGTCCTTCCATTCAGCGGCCTATCTACAATTGTGATAGCGCGCAAAATTAAAACTGAGCCTGACATTTGACGTTGTGTTTTAGTCTACAGGCCATGACATGCTTCACGTAACAATCCATTTGAGGTGCTCTAGATTTCTGGACCAAGGACAAACCAACAAACAAAAGTCCTTTCATGAGTAAGAAAATCTATCAGCGTTACACACCCGAATTCAAGAAGCAAGCCCTCGGCCTGCTTGGCCTCGGAAAGCCCGTCGCAGACGTATCGCAAGATTTATATCAGCAGGCCAATGACGTCACAAGCAGTTGTGTATGATTAAGAGTTAGTGATGTGAATACCCGCAAACTATAACTCTAATAATTTATGAACTTTGTAATTTCGTTCGCATCTTCTACAATTACAATTTTCAAGAAGAACCCTGGGATAGCAATACTAATTTTTTGGTTTATTCCGAGATCAATCATCTGGCTATCAGGTGATCCTGTCATGGCTGGTGATTCTAGCAGCTACATTGACCTCGCAAAAAAAATCAAGGATATGACATTCCTTACGCAGCATAATGGGATGCGAACCCCAGGACTGCCATTAATCATACTTTTTTGCGGCTTCAATTACTATCTAGTATGGTTCATTAATAGCTTAATGGTATTAGCGGTTTCTTGGATGAGCTATTTTATTACTGCTCAAAATACGCATGGATCGCCTTGGGCTGTCATTCCTGGAGTGGTGCTGAGCGTTTCTCATTTGCTATTTTACGAGGCAGTTATCATGACTGAGATTCCCACAATGTTTTTTATGTTAGCCGCATTGTTTTCAGCGCTCCAATTTAAACCATCTGCACCGAATGGAAAAAAGTGGCTGTTGTTAATGGGACTTGCTCTTGCTGCAGGGTCACTAGTGAGGCCTACCGTTGTTGCTTTGATCCCACTTATTGGTCTCTACCTAACAACAAAAACGAAAGATTTCCGAGCATTTGCACAAGTGGTAATGCTTATATTTCTTCCAACATTCATAACAGTCCTTTCCTGGTCATGGGTTACTTATCGGGCCACTGGCGTTTTTAGTTACTCGATCATTACTGGTTATGCCCTTGCGGGCCACAGTGGTCCAATTCTTTCCAAATACCGCCCTCCCGAGTGGGAACATGTTGGTGCAGTGTATTCGCCGCTAGAAGAGGCTCGGATAAAGAATCCAATTCATGGTTCATCCGGTGATGCAGTTTGGGATTCCCGTGAACCGTTAAACCAAGCGCTGGGACTAACCGATGTCGCCCAAGGTGCGTTATGGGTTCAAATGTCAGTGGATCTCTTTCGCAAATTCCCTGGAGACTATGTACGCTCTGTAGTCAGGGCATGGCCAAATTATTGGAAGAGTCCAAAGTCGTATCCTTTCTTCGAATATCCGTCTCTTACCATACGCAGGATACTTTACCTCCATGGATTGATATTCACATGTATCAATGTCATTGCTATCATTTTTTCTATCTATTACATAATAGTTGTGTGTTTACACCCTCGTAATTGTCAATTTTATCCTGGAGCATTTCTTGCCACTTCGCTTCTTGGCACCTCACTTTTCATCACAATGCTGATTCCCTACCCCCTCGCCAGACACGGTCTTCCCACTATCTCGATATCAGCTACAATCGTCGGCATCGGGCTGATCAACTTGATTCAACACTATAGACAACAGAAGCTCGGAATTCTTCAGTCTCAAAATTTATGAGTTCGGTTATTCAAGTCGAAAACCTCTCCAAGCTCTATCGCCTCGGCGAAGTCTCTACAGGCACAATTTCCCACGACCTCAACCGCTGGTGGCACAAAGTGCGCGGCAAGGAGGACCCTTATCTGAAAATCGGGCAGGAGAATGATAGGACGAAAAGAAAAGCTGAAAAGCTGAAATCAGAATCGGTTTCAGCATCTCAGCATTCAAGCGTTTCAGCTTTTTCTTCCGACTACGTCTATGCCCTCAAGGAAATCAACTTCAGCGTGAACCAGGGGGAGGTTCTTGGGATCATTGGGCGGAATGGGGCAGGGAAGAGCACGCTTCTCAAAATTCTCTCCCGCGTCACTGCTCCAACGTCCGGGCAAATCAAAGTCAAAGGCCGTATCGCATCCCTGTTGGAAGTCGGCACGGGCTTCCACCCTGAACTTACTGGCCGTGAGAACATATACCTAAACGGTGCCATCCTCGGCATGAGGCGGCATGAGATTATGCGTAAACTCGACGAGATCGTGGACTTCTCGGGCTGCGCCGCCTACCTCGATACTCCGGTGAAAAGGTACTCGAGTGGCATGTATGTCCGGCTTGCCTTTGCGGTCGCCGCACATTTGGAATCTGAAATACTCATCCTAGATGAGGTGCTGGCGGTGGGCGACGCCGAGTTCCAGAAAAAGTGTTTGGGCAAAATGCAGGATGCATCAACTAGAGAAGGTCGAACGGTGCTGTTTGTAAGCCACAATTTGCAGGCGGTCTCTACGCTTTGCACCACCGCCATTGTCTTTCAGAAGGGCGAGATCACCGACCAAGGACTCCCGCGAACACTGATCGCGAGCTATCTCTCACTTGGGAGCCATGACTCTGCTGAGGCCGTATGGACATTCGAAACAGCCCCAAGCAGCCTCTTGGTTAAACTCCATTCAGTCAAGGTTTGCCGGCCTGATGGCTCTGTTTCATACGACCACTGTTGTGGATCGCCGATCACATTGAGTATCGAATTCTGGTGCCTCCGAAAGACGAAAGTGCTGCCCAGCTTTCACCTCTACAACGAAAGCGCAATAATGGTGTTTCCAACAGGTCCCATGCACATTAAGGAATTGGGGCAAAAAAACTACGAACCTGGGCTTTATTGCTGTTCCTGCATCATCCCTGAGGCACTCTTGAACACAGGCACCTATTCTGTTCATGCCTATTTGAGCAGAGAAACGGACGGTCAAGCTTACGTTCATGTTCCTGATGTTGTCTCCTTCAAGGTGATCAATGATGGTACTGGAATGGGAGACGCTTGGACTGGTGTTGATGAATGGCCCGGCGTCATCAGGCCGTTGCTGCCTTGGACGAGCAGTCGGGTCGGTGAGTTGGCATTGACAACTTAAATTACTTTTTTAAATTTTGCTGGAGAAGTGTTGATAAACTCGAGATATAACAAAACATTCGCTTAAATATACAGCTATAACAAACAAATTATTTTTATGAGACGCATGACTATAAAATCATTCCTAAAAAGCGTAACACCGCCCATTATCATCGACTTGCTGAAGACGTCGGTTGTGCATCCAGTTAAGGAAGTAGCGTCTGTCTCAACGCTTCTGAAGAACAAGGAAAGTGTTCAATCGGACGAATACATTAGGTGGCTGTGTCAAATCACAGGTGGATTCCTCACAGCTGGCAACGGTAATATCGTTGCATTTGATCATGCCGTCAGGCATATGCCCAATGACGGGGCGATAATAGAAATTGGGTCATTTCTAGGTCTCTCTACCAATATTATAATTTACTTAACAGCAAAACATGGCCGGAAAAACCAGGTCTATAATTGCGATCCTTGGCAGTTTGAAGAAACAGGAAAGCCGGTCGGAGGCTATTTTGATGCAAGTTCAGTAGAATTCCGCAATTATGTGATGCAAGTATACACCATGAATTTGCAAGTTTTTAGCGGAGATCGGGAACCCCATACCATAGAAAACACTTCAGAACAATTCCTTCGTCAGTGGGCCGCTAGGTCCACTGTCACTGATGTCTTCGGCAAAGAGGCGATTCTGGGAGGGCCAATTAGTTTTGCGTACATTGATGGGGCTCACACGTACGAAGCTGCCAAAAGTGACTTTCTTGGTATTGATCGCCATTTATTGCCGGGCGGCTTCGTTCTTTTTGACGATTCCTCCGATGACTCGCCTTTCGATTGCAAGAGGGTGGTTGCTGAGGTGATGTCTAATCCGAACTATGAGATGATATCCAGAATGCCAAATTACTTCTTTCGCAAAAAGAGCTAGCGGTTGCGCGAAATTCAGTTATGAAAATCTTAGTTACAGGTGGATGTGGCTATATTGGCTCGGCCTTAGTCGCGGCGTTGATGCGAAGGGGTGATCAAGTCTGCGTCCTCGATGATCTCTGGTTTGGAGGAGAGGCCTTGCTACCGTTTTTTGATTTCAATGGGTTCGAGTTGATCAAAGGAGACGTCTGCGATGACGATCTCCTATTTAATTCCATGGCAGGGGTTGACTGTGTCATCCATCTTGCGGCCATCGTGGGTTTTCCTGCTTGTGAAAAGGCGGGGCGCGAGTCAGTCTGGCGGATCAACGTGGATGGGACGAAGAAGGTTTACGAGGCCGCCTGCCGCGCCGGCGTTCAGCGTCTGATCTTTGCCTCCAGCTACAGTTCCTACGGGGAATCTCAGCCGGGGGATCCTGTGACGGAAGAGTCGCCCCTGAGGCCGAAATCCGATTACGCTGTGTCGAAAGTGGAAGCAGAAAGCTTTTTGTTAAGCCGCAACCCTTCGCAGACCACCGTTCCCATTTGCCTGCGATTGGCAACGGTGTTCGGTGTCAGCCCACGGACCCGGTTCGACCTTATCGTGAACCAGTTTGTGCTGGACGCCTGCAACAAGGGGCAACTGGAAATCTACCAGGAGGATTTCCGGCGTTCGTTCGTACACGTACGCGACGTAGTTCGGGCCATGATACTGATGACTGAGGCCCCTTTGGAGACGGTGGGTCGTCAAGTGTTCAACATAGGAACGGAACAGAATAACATTAGCAAACAGGAGTTGGTGGAGCTGATCCGCCGCCATCTGCCGGAGCTTCGTGTGGTTTTTCGCAATACGTCCTTTGCCGGCGACATGCGGAGCATCCATGTATCATTCGATAAGATCAGGAAAACGTTGGGATTTGAGAGCGAAGCCAGTGTTGGAGATGGTATCGACGAAATGCTTTCGGCGCTTCGCCAAGGCGTCATCTCAAATCCGCACAGCGAAAAATTCCGCAACCATCCCGCACTATTGCTGTGAATTCGTGAGCACGAGTAACCCGAAATATGACCTATGACGATTGAAGAATTAATAGCATTTGAAACCGAAATTGCTGAAGAGTTTAATATGGGAAAAATCCATGCTCCAATTCATCTTTACAGTGGCAATGAGGCCCAGATGATTGAAGTTTTCCGGGGTATTCAATCAGAAGACTGGGTCATGTGTTCTTGGCGCAGTCACTACCAATGCCTGCTCAAGGGCGTTCCTCGCGCGGAGGTCAAAGCCGAGATCATGGCAGGCCACTCCATCACCCTCTGTTTCCCTAAATATCGTGTGGTCTCCTCGGCCATTGTTGGCGGGATCATACCCATTGCCGTTGGTGTGGCAGTGGGCATCAAACAACGTGGTGAAAAAGGACGTGTTCACTGCTTCATGGGCGACATGACCGCCGAGACTGGAATCGCCCATGAGGCCATTAAGTACTCCACGAATCATCAGCTGCCCATTCGCTTCATTGTCGAGGATAATGGCAAATCAGTCTGCACAGATACGCGGGAGACGTGGAACCAGCCGGTCTTGAGTTGGGAAAAAACCACGCATCCGCTTGTAACCTACTATCAGTACCAAACCAAATACCCACACGCTGGCGCAGGCAAGCGCGTACAATTTTAATATGAAATACTTTGACGAACTCTCACGGGCCATGGATTTTCTGGCGGGCGATCCACGCACCAAATTTCTTGGCCAGGCAGTGGCTTGTCCGGGCACAGGTATGACCAACACGCTCAAGAATGTGCCGCGAGAAAGGCTTTTGGAAATGCCCGTTACCGAAGAATTGCAGATGGGCATCTCCATCGGCATGGCGCTAACAGGTATTGTGCCCGTGACCATTTATCCGCGCTGGAATTTCCTACTGTTAGCTGTCAATCAGGTAGTCAGTCATCTCGACAAGCTCTCTGACATGTCCGCAGGAGGCTACCAGCCCAAAGTAATCATCCGCACCAGCGTCGGTTCGGAAAGGCCTCTTCATCCACAGCACCAGCATGTTGGCGATTACACGGAAGCCTTCCGTCTCATGTGCAAAAACATTGAGGTTATTCGCCTCGATGAACCGGACCAGATTTTCCCCGCCTATCAAAGGGCGTTGGAACGTACTGACGGGCGCAGCACGATTCTTGTCGAATTCGGTGATTACTTTAATGAGAAGTAACCGGTCTGCGGATCCGTTAAAGTTTGAACCATGTCTTCTGACTACCAAAGTACCGAAAAAGAGCTGTGTACCCTAGCTTTGTTGCGGTGTCAGCGCCGAATAATACCCAGCATTGTCAAACGTCTCGAGGTGGCGCGCACATCTCCTTTAAACATCTCAGTTCCGCGCGGCGAATGACCCACAATTCCTCGAAGTCGATTCGTACCCCGATTCCTCCAGAATCGCCGTAACCGCATGCGCTGTGTGTTACGGCGGCAACACCGAATCGACGCCGAATTAAAAAGAGTTCACGAAGAAATCGGCCGAGTTCCCCAGCCTTTCAAACCTAGCCTGATTATGAGTCAGCAAGCCCGCCTTATTCTTGAAGCCGATGGTGCTCTCTCCATTTCGCGCATCGAC
>VFKX01000086.1 GCA_009885285.1 Candidatus Falkowiibacteriota bacterium | reverse complement strand
CGCCTATTGCACGACTAAGGGTGGGGTAGTGCAGATGACGCACGCGGCCGCTTTAGATTTAGCGCCTTTGGGCATTCGGGTGAACGCCATTGCTCCGGGCTTCATCGCGACTGGCATGACTAAAGATGTGCTGGCTGATGAAGGCTTCCAGAGCATGGTTAAAGCCAGTACTCCCTTAGGCTATGTCGGTGAACCCAATGATATCGCGGCTGCTGCTCTGTATTTAGCTAGCGCTGATGCTAAATATGTGACCGGCACGATTATTTATGTCGATGGCGGCTGGACAGCGAGATAAACAAATGATTAACAAGACGAAAATAATTAAAGAAATATCCGATGCTGGCCTAGTCGGGCGCGGCGGAGCGTCATACCCCACCGCTCAGAAATGGGTGGCTGTTCATGATGCTTTAAAGACTAAAAAGATCGGTTATATTATTGTTAATGGCGCCGAGGGCGAACCGGGCGTGAAGAAAGACGGTTATCTGATTGAGAAATATCCGGAAACCGTGATTGACGGCATTTTCTTGGCTGATGAATATCTCGGTCCGAATAAGATTAAGAAAATATATTTTTTCTTGTCGAAAGAATATTACCGGAAATACGCCAGTGGTTTAAAAAAAGTTTTAGCTTTGAAGAAATATAAACGATTGGCTGAGAAACTAGAATTCTTTATTAAGCCAGAAGCCCTGGCCTATATCTGCGGCGAAGAAACTGCTTTACTGAATCTCATCGAGGGGAAAAAAATTGAACCGCGCTTAAAACCGCCTTATCCGACGACGAGCGGCCTACATGGCCATCCGACTCTGATTAACAATATCGAAACTTTCTATAATGTCAGTCGAGTAAATCGAGGTAAGTATCAAGAGGACCGTTTTTACACCATTACCGGAGCCGCCAAACATCGTGGCGTCTATCAGTTGCCGATCAATCTAACTGTTGAAGCGCTGCTGAGAAAAACCGGCAATTATCCGGATTGGCCATTTTTTGTCCAAGTCGGCGGGGAAGCGAGCGGTGAGGTTCTAAACGCTAAGCAGCTGGACCGGCCGGTCGAAGGTGCCGGCTCTGTCATGGTTTACCGTGCTAAGGGTACCGACAAGCATGAGCTCTTAAAATATTGGCTGAAATTCTATCGCGATCAAAGTTGCGGTAAGTGCGTGACCTGTCGCGAAGGTACTTACCGTCTTTGGGAGCTAATTAAC
Organism: Candidatus Falkowiibacteriota bacterium; assembly: GCA_009885285.1. Lineage (GTDB taxonomy): Bacteria > Patescibacteriota > Patescibacteriia > Patescibacteriales > UBA12465 > UBA12465. The sequence goes on along the minus strand of VFKX01000086.1, from coordinate 17,633 downwards.
CGCAAGAAGATGGACTATCCTTTCTTCTGGGAAATCGTGTTGGCGCTTGAAGAAACCAGTTATTGCGGCCTGGGGTCATCATTGCCGCTACCTATAAAAAGTTATTTTAATAATATAGTTAAAAAGTAATCGTATGGAAAAAGAGAAAAAAGTGAAGGTGAAGAGCGTGAAACTGGAGCCGGTTTTCAATACCTTTGAAGCGGCTTTAAAAACTTGGTGGCAGAATATTAAGAAGATTGTTTTAGTTTATCTCTGGGGTTTGGTCTATGCCTTGATTCCGATGGCCGTGGTAGCTGTCTTGCTCGGTGTCGGCTTTTGGCTCGGTGATCGCGCTGGGATGGGCTTTCGGGTTTCCGCGGTTATTATCGCCGCCACTGGCTTTATCATCTCCTTGTATTTCCTGATTCGCTCGTACATGGGCATTTTCTTGCTCGTGAAGCATGATTATAAGGGGCTCGAGAAAAAAATCTATGCCGAAACTAAAGAGATGTTCTGGCCGTATATTGGTTTGGTCCTTCTGACTACAGTTTTTATCATTCTATGGACCATGCTCTTGATTATTCCTGGCATTATCTATTCGGTTTTCTATAGCTTCGCTTGTTATGCTTTATTCTTTGAAGACAAACGAGGTATGGCCGCTATCCGCCGTAGTTCCCAGCTCGTCACCGGATATTTCTGGCCGGTTTTCGGACGTTTTATGTTTATCGGTCTGGTTATCTGGATTTTCTCCATGCTGATTTCTATCCCGGGTTCATTTACAGCTGATAGCAGTTTCGCGAGCTCTTTATGGGGTGGCCTGGTTCAGGTCTTGAATTTCTTGGTCGGTCCAATGGTTCTGATTTATACCTATAGTATCTACACTCAATTAGTGAAGATTAAAAAATAATGAATTTAAAGATTAATCATCAGAGCGTCGTAGGCAGGCCAGGCCAGACGATTCTGGAAGTGGTACACAATTACGGGATTAAAATCCCGTCTTTGTGTTATCATCCCGATCTCGACGTTAAAGCGAATTGTCGGGTCTGCGTCGTGGAAATTAACGGCTATGATAAACTCGTGACTGCCTGCTCAACACCGGTGGTCAAAGGTATGGACATTCTGACCGACAGTCCGCGAGTTAAAGCGGCGCGAGCCACTAATCTCGAATTAGTCCTCTCGGAACACACGAAAAAATGCGCGACCTGTATCTCGTCACCGGATTGCGAATTATTGCGTTTAGCCAGGGAGTATAAAATCCGCTCCGACCGGTTAGCGCCACGCAAGAAAGGCCGGAAAACCTATCGCTTCGCTAATGCCGTGGAGATTGACGGCGAACAATGCATTGATTGTGATAATTGCGTCAGCGCTTGCCATAATCAAGGCATTGATTATTTGGAGAGAAAGGGCGCCGGCGCGGCTCAGGAAATTGTGCCTGTTAAAGACTCGGCCTGCATCTATTGCGGCCAATGCGCTGTCCATTGCCCAGCCGCTTCCGCTCAAGAGCAGAGTTCCTGGCCAGCAGTAGAAGCAGCGATTAAGGATAAGAAAAAGATAGTGGTGGCGCAATTTGCACCGGCCGTGCGCGTTAGCCTCGGCGAAGAATTTGGTATGCCCTATGGCACTAATTGCGAAGGGCAGATTTACACAGCTTTGCAGCAGCTCGGTTTTAATAGCGTGGTGGATGTTAATTTTGGAGCCGATATCACTACCATGACCGAGGCGAATGAATTATTGGAACGAATGAAGGACAAAAAATCTATTTGGCCGATGATGAGTTCTTGCTGCCCGTCTTGGGTCGCTTACGCCGAATATTATCATCCGGAATTATTGCCGCACCTGACCATGGCCCGCTCGCCGCAGATTCACCTGGCTGGAGCCGTTAAAACCTATTGGGCAGAGAAGAAAGGAGTCGACCCTAAGAATATCGTCCTGGTGTCTGTTATGCCTTGCACTGCTAAGAAATATGAAGTGGTTCGTCCGGAATTAAGCTTGAATGGCCGGCCGTTGGTTGACCATGTCATTACCACGCGGGAATTGGCTTATCTCATTAAAAAGAAGCGGATTGATTTTAAAAACTTAAAACCATCATCAGGCGATGATTTATTCAATCATGGTAGCGGGGCAGCCGCCATTTACGGAGCTTCCGGCGGAGTGATGGAGTCAGCTTTAAGGAGTGCGGCCGACCTCGCCTGTGTGGGCCAAAAGAGCCCTCTTTGCCATAGCCGTTTAGAGTTCAAAGAAGTCCGCGGTTTAGCCGGCATTAAGGAGGCGACGGTAGAGGTGGCTGGCCAGAAATTCAAGGTAGCGGTGGTCAACGGTATCAGTAATATTGATAAAATACTGCCAAAACTGAAGAAATACCATTGCATTGAGGTAATGGCCTGCCCCGGCGGTTGTTTGGGCGGCGGCGGGCAGCCGATTCCTACGACTAATGCGATTAGACAAAAACGTCTGGATGGGCTATACAGTATTGATAAGAGTCGGTCTATTCGGCGGGCTCATGAGAACCAGGCCATGGTCGAATACTATAATTGGGCTCTAAAAAAGGGGCTGAGCGCTAAGGTCCTGCATACCACCTATAAGAAAACCAAGGGCTCAATTCTCACCACTGTCAAACAATAGCTTTAATCAGTTTCAGCTTCTCTGACCAGAATATTATGAATATCCCAGACTACATCAAGAATATTATCGCCGGGCTCCAATCGGCCGGCTTTGAAGCTTATATCGTGGGCGGTTGCGTCCGCGATATTTTAATGGAGAAAATCCCTAAGGATTGGGATATCACGACTAATGCTTTGCCTGAGCAAATTCTACAGGTCTATCCCGATGCTAAATATGAAAATATTTTTGGCACTGTCCTGTTGCCGGTGCGGACTACTCCTCAAGACGGCGAGTCCAAAGGGTTACTTGAGGACGTGGTTGAGATTACGACCTATCGCAGCGAGCAGGGTTATTCTGATCGTCGTCATCCGGACGTTATTCTTTTTGAAAAAGATTTAGAAAAAGATTTGGAGCGCCGAGATTTTACCATTAACGCCCTAGCCCTTAACCCGGCTGAGCCGGATAAGATTATTGATCTTTTCGGGGGAGAAAAAGATATTAAGAAAAGAGTGATTCGGGCCGTCGGCGAGCCGGCTGACCGTTTTAAAGAAGATGCCTTAAGAATGATGCGGGCGGTCCGTTTCAGCGCGCAATTAGGTTTTGCTATGGAGCCGAAGACGCAGCGCGGTATTACGAAACTGGCGGGCAGCATTAAATTTGTGTCAGGGGAAAGAATCCGCGATGAGCTGGTGAAAATCATTGCTTCTAAACGTCCGGCCGAAGGCATTATGTCGCTCCAGGAATGTAAACTTTTACAATATATCTTGCCGGAGCTCGAGCAGGGTGTCGGTGTTAAGCAAGACCGTCATCATACTACGACTGTTTTTGTCCATAATGTCGGGGCTTTGAAATTCTGTCCTAGCGAGGAATGGCAGGTCCGTTTAGCTGCTCTTTTCCATGACATTGGAAAACCTAAGACCAAGAAAATTATTGATGGCATTGCCACTTTCTATAACCATGAATATGTCAGCGCCAAGCTGGCAGAGAAAATCATGAACCGCCTCAAGTTCTCGACTGATGATAAGACGCGAGTCGTCAATCTGGTCAAAAACCACATGTTCTATTATAATGTGGGGGAGGTAACGGCCGCTTCGGTCCGCCGTTTGATTGTTAAGGTTGGTAAAGATAACCTGAAAGACTTAATTGCTTTGCGCGTGGCCGACCGTCTTGGCTCCGGTACGCCGAAAGCGATGCCGTATAAGCTCCGTCATCTTGAGTATATGCTCGAGAAAGTGCAGAATGATCCGGTGTCAGTTAAAATGCTGAAGATTAACGGCGATAGCTTGATGAAGATTTTAGAGATTCCGGCCGGTCCGAAGATTGGTGCGATTCTCGACGTATTATTAGGTGAGGTCTTAGAAGACCCGGAATTAAATACCGCTGAGTTGCTGGAAAGACAAGCCCGGTTATTGGCTGGTTTAGATCTGGAAGAATTACGCGCTCGGGCTAAAGCCGTTATTGAAGAGAAGCGGCAGGAAGAGGACAAGGAAATTAAAAGGCATTATAAAGTTTAAGATAATAAATAGATGTCTCTTAAAAATGTTCGTCAAATTAAAGAACAAGTTAAAAATGAATGTCAGAATTTAGGGCATATTGATTCCTGGTTCTATGACAAGCACCTATTGGCTGTAGAAAAATACGCTAATTTTTTGTTAAAGAAGTTGCCGCAGGCTGACAAGGAAATAGTCATGTTAGGCGTCTGGCTGCATGACTCGCAAAGATTCAGGGGTATCAAGGGAGATCACCAGAAAATGGGAGCAGCTGAGGCTAAAAAGATAATGCTAGAGTACAGCTATCCAACTGAAATGATAGAAAAAGTTCAGGGTATTATCCTTACTCATAGTTGCCATGGCCAGATGCCCAAGACATTAGAGGGTAAAATTTTAGCCACGGCCGATGCTATGGCTCATTACGCTAATGATTTCTATTTGCAAATTGCTGTTACGGGTCAAAGAAGCTTAGCTGACTTCAAGCTATGGGCTTTAGAAAAACTAAACAATGATTTCAATAAAAAGATTTTCTGGCCGTTTGCTAGAAAAGAAATAAGGGAAAAGCATGTGGTTTTAATGAAGTTGCTAACCATGAAATAATTTAAAATATTATAAAGTTAAAAAGATAAAGTATGAAAAAACACAGAGACCAAAAAATGGAAATCCCGAAGCAGATTGTCTTAGCCGCCGTTATCTTATTGATGGCTTTAGGCACCGCGGGCTGCACTAAGGATACGGATAGCCAGAACGAAATTAATAATCAAAAGGAAGCGGATGACGCTTTCTTGCCGGACAACTCTATCGTTACCCCGACTTTAAATCAGGTAACTCAGGAACCGGTTGTAAATAATAAATCTATGAAAACCATTGAAGGGCAAGTTGACTTATTCGCTCAGTACTCTCAGGCGATTATCAAGACTAGTGAGGGAAACATCACCGTGAAGTTCTATGGTGAAGACTCGCCAATGACCGTGAATAATTTCATGAATCTCGCTAAGAAGGGTTTTTACAATGAGACCAAGTTCCACCGCGTTATCAAAGATTTCATGATTCAGGGTGGCGATCCGTTAAGCAAGGAATCTAACACCAGCGCTTGGGGCACAGGCGGTCCTGGCTATAAGTTCGCTGATGAATTCAATGCTCATAAGTTAGTAGCCGGCAGCTTGGCGATGGCTAATTCCGGTCCAGGCACGAATGGCTCCCAGTTCTTCATCGTGACCGCTCCAGCCACTTCTTGGTTAGACGGTCATCACACTAATTTTGGCGAAGTGGTTGACGGCATGGATATCGTCATGAAGATTGGCAGCACTGAAACTGGTGATATGGACCGTCCGACGAAGGAAATAATGATTAAATCTGTGGAGTTAGTGAAGTAATAAGATTTCTGCATAACTGGTTATAAAAAGGAGTGGAATAATTATCCGCTCCTTTTTAAATATGGTATAATGCCAATTAATAATATATAGTAATAAACTTTCTTTATGATTAAAAAGATCATGCCAGTGGTTTTAGTTTCATTATTTTTAATCTGCTTATTTAACCTTAATTCGGTTCGAGCAGACTCTTCAATACCGGTTGATAATCTTTATGCCACGGACGGGGAAGTTAGGGCGACGGCCTTGTCGCCGGACGGCAGCACTTTGTATTTAGGCGGCAGCTTTACTTATGTCGGCCCGAAAGTAAGCGGATTTAAGTCAATAGATTTAAGTACTGGTAGCTCGACTACCGGCCAGCCGTTCTTCAACAGTCAAGTACTTGCTTCTGTTTCCGATGGAGTCGGCGGCTGGTATGTCGGTGGTTCTTTTACAAGAATCGGCACCGATAATATTAATTATTTAGCCCATATTTTAGAAGATGGCTCTCTTGATACTTCTTGGAATCCGGCCGCTCCTAATAGCTCTGTCTATAGTTTAGCTTTGAGCGGAACAACTCTTTATATCAGTGGCAGTTTTACTACTGTCGGTGGGACAACCCGTAACCGGATTGCCGCCTTGAATACTTCTACTGGCGCACTGACCTCGTGGAACCCGAATATGAATAATTATGCCAATGCGATGGCGGTTAAAGACTCGAATCTTTACGTTGGCGGCAGCTTTACTGCTATTGGCGGAACGAGCCGCATGTATTTAGCGGCGATTAATACCTCTACTGGTTCATCAACTTCTTGGAACCCTAGTCCTTCTGGACCGGCCGGAGGCGGACAGATTAACGATTTACTTATTAGCGGATCGAATTTATACGTAACTGGCAGTTTTACAAATATTTCATTATTAGCCCGTGGCCGAGTAGCATCATATAATTTAGCCGACCATTCATTGAATGCTTGGAATCCTAATGCGAATGGCGACGGCGTTACTCTATTGCTTAACGGTTCGACTCTTTATATTGGCGGAGCCTTTTCGACAATTGGCGGACAGTCGCGTAATCGGCTCGGTGCTGTTGATACTAGTACCGGCTTAGCAACTTCATGGAATCCTAATTCTAATAATGCTGTTTACGCTTTAGCAATCAGCGGTGACAGTATGTATGTCGGAGGAGTCTTTTCGGCAGTTGGCGGACTTACTCGCCACGGCTTAGCTGCTGTTAGTCTAACGTCGGGAACAGTGACTGGTTGGCATCCCAATACTTTTGCCGGCTCGCAGGTTCAGAATTTAACCATGGGGCAAGATGTTGTTCATATAGACGGCAGTGTTATTATCGACGGCCAATTACGTAATTATGCAGCTGCTCTAGATACTGTTTCCGGGCGGGTGACTGACTGGAATCCTAACTTGGATGATACTGTTGAGGCGATGGTAGCCAGCACTTCCGCTGTGTATATTGGCGGCAACTTTAGTACAGCTGGAGGAGTTACTCGGGTTGGTTTAGTGGCAGCTAATACTACTAACGGATCGACTACCGCCTGGAACCCAGGGCTTGGCAGTGGGGAATACGTTGAAGCATTAGCTCTTGACGGTTCAGTTCTTTATGCCGGAGGATATTTTACCTCGATTGGTGGGGAGCTCCGTAATAATATGGCGGCTATTGATACGACGACCGGGCTGACCACAGCTTGGGATCCGAATATCGACAGTGATGTATTAGCTATAGCGGTTAAGGGCTCGACAGTCTACGTCGGCGGCTATTTTTATACTGTCGGCAGCGATAGCCGAAACGGGTTGGCAGCTATTGACGCTGCGACTGGCTTGGCAACTCAGTGAAACCCTAATCCAAATAATAATATTGAGGCCATTATCGCTACTGGCACTACTGTGTATGTTGGCGGTTACTTTTCTACTATCGGCGGCAGTTCCCGGTCTTATATAGCAGCCTTAGATGCGACCACCGGATCCTCTACTGCCTGGAATGCCAATGCTAATGGTTCTGTAGAAGCCTTTGATATAAATAATGGTAAGCTTTATGTCGGTGGGAGATTCACTTCTATCGGCGGTCAGTCTCGAAACCGAGTAGCGTCTTTCGAATTGGGTACTGGCTCAATAACAAGCTGGAATCCTAACGCTAGCGACCGGGTATATTCCATATCGTCGAGAGATGATTATGTTTATGTCGGTGGACGCTATTCTAGTATTAATAACCTTTCTGTCTATTACATATCCTCTTTTTATTTCGGACCGGCCGCGCCATCTGGATTAACCGGAACCGCAACTGCGAATGCTGTTACTCTTAATTGGACGGATAATGCTGCGGGTGAAAGCGGCTATAATATCGATATATCGACGGACGGCGTTAATTTCATAGATTCTACCAGTGTCGCGGCTAATTCTGAGACGGCGACAATTGGTTCATTGTCCCCTGAGACGAATTATTTCTTTAGGGTGGCGACAGCCTATGACTTAGGTGAATCGCCGAATCTTTATTCGAGCGTTATTAGGACCGATGCCGCCCCGGCGGATGATTCCAATGATTCTAATGGCTCAGACGACCAGTCCTCTGGTTCGTATTCTGGCTTGCCTGACGAAGCGTTTATAAGGCTGACAGCGCCTGTCGGAGGATTTTTAGTCTATGACAATCAGGATGGAAAAGTAACTCGCACTAGAGAGGTGATTATGAATTTTAATGTCAGTAATGACGTGAGGAAGGTGGCTATTTCTTTGACCGGCGACTATACTGATTCAATCGTTCAAGAATACCAGCCTGAAATTAAAATAGATCTTTGTTCCAAGTTTGCCGGCTTTATTCAAGCTTCAGCTTGCCCCGATGGAGACTATACTGTCCACGCTAAGTTCTATACTATCTGGGGAACCCCGTCAGGCACCTTCTCTCATGTTATTACTTTAAAAGCGAATGAGGCGGCTAGGGCCAAAATCATGGTTCCGCAGACTGCAATCAAGACGGAGATGAAAATAGTGGCCGGAGTATCAAAGATTTCTGCTGGAGCCATCTCGCAGAACCTGCGTTATGGTTCAAAAGGGGCTCAAGTAATTATGTTGCAGAATAATCTGAAAAAGATTGGCTATTTCCCCGAAAGTATTGTCGTTAATGGGAATTATGGTCCGACTACCAGGGATGCGGTAAAGAAATTCCAGTGTGAAAAGATGAATATTTGCAGCGGTAGTGAAAGCAACGGTTATGGCCTGATCGGACCGAAAACCCGGGAAGCCTTGAGTAAGATTAAGTAATGCAATCATATGAGCCATGAACTAGAAATAGAAAAGACGTATCTAGCCAAGATTCTGCCGACTGGCCTAACCGACTGCCGTTTTAAGGAAATTATAGATATTTATTTGCCGAAAGAGAGCGAGCATGCCAAGCTGCGGATCAGGAAGAATGGCGATGTTTGTACTATTACGAAGAAAAGCCCAGTCAATGAAAATAATGCTTCTATTCAGAACGAGGAGCATATTCATCTGACGCCTGAGGAGTTTCAGGCCTTTAGTAGGGTTGAAGGTAATATAGTTAGAAAGAATCGCTATTATTATCCGTATCAAGGTTATACTGCCGAGATAGACGTTTTTCAAGACCAGCTTAATGGTTTGGTTTTGATAGATTTTGAATTTAAGAGTGAAGATGAACTTAATGCTTTTGTCATGCCAGATTTCTGTTTAGCTGAAGTGACTCAGGAGGAGGGAATCGCTGGTGGGGTTCTGTGTCGACAGACGATGAAGTCTCTGGAAGATTTTTTTAAAAAATATTCTTATCAAATTATCTCAATTTAATAATAATCATATGAATGACTGCTTATTTTGTAAAATCGTCAGTGGAGACATTCCGGCCTATAAGATTTATGAAGACGATAAGTTCTTGGCGTTTCTGGATATCGCTCAATTCGCTGACGGCCACACCATTGTCATTCCCAAGGAGCATTTCCGCTTCATCTGGGATATTACTAATCTAGGCGAGTTCTATGAGTTCGCCGCTAAGGTCGCTAATCATTACCGTAGTTTAGGCTATGAGTTTATTGACTCCGCTTCATTCGGCCGCCTAGTGCCGCATGCCCACTATCATTTGATTCCTAATAAAAAAGACGGTAATGACTGGGAGAAGGCTATTACCGCCGTCGGTGACTTGCAGAAAGATTTAGCGCGGCGTTTGACGCCTGAGAAAGGGGCGGAGATGGTAGCTAAGTTCAGGGTGTCTTGACAAGTATTAAATATGTGGTAAAATATTACCACAGAGAATATATTATTAAATTAATTAAAATTGTATGTCCAAAAACTTCAAGAAGTTTGGATTTTTGCTTAATAAAGTAAGGACTGAAAACAATTTAAGCATTCGTGAAGTATGTAAGATGGTTAATTATGATCCCAGTAACTGGAGTAAGATTGAACGGGGATTGATTTCGCCTCCGTCAGATGAAGGGACTCTTAAATCTTGGGCTAAGGAAATGAAGATACAGAAAGAGAATATTCATGATTTCATAGATAGCGCTCAAATTGCTCAAGGTATTATACCTGACGATATCTTGGATAGAGCAGAGATGCTAGAGCTGATGCCAGCTTTTTTCCGCACAGTCCGTAATAAGAAGCCGAGCAAAGAAGAGATTGACCGCTTAGTAAATCTGATTAAAAAAGCTTAAATATGAATTACTCTAAGCTTAAAATTTTACCATTATCCAGCAAGCAGATTAAGGAGGTGGCTGATAGGGTTAGAATTGAGCTTTGGGGAGATGAAATTCCTATTGACATTGAGCATATTTTAGAAGTCAAACTAGGAATCTTCATTGTCCCGTTAATAGGACTACAAGATCAGATTAGTTTTGATTCCTTTATTAGTTCTGACTGGAAATATGTTTATGTAGATAATAAGCGCTACATGAGTGATAATTATTATCAGAGAATTAGGTTTTCTTTGGCTCATGAGTTAGGACATTTTATTTTACATAAAGAAATATTCGAATTGCTTGATATTGGAACCATGGAAGATTATTATAGTTTTTATAGAGAAGTGCCAAATGATCAATATAGCTTCTTAGAAGCTCAGGCAAATAAATTCGCTGGATATCTATTAATTCCTCGAGAAGCCCTGGAACAAAGCCGGATGGCATGTTTAGTAAGAGCGAGAAAAAAAATAATAGGCACATCTTTGGAGGGCATTGATGACGCAGCTTTAATGGATGTTGTAACTGGTGAGTTGGCGGAAATTTTCAATGTTTCCTCTTTGGCTATGGAAATAGGGCTGAAAAGTTAGATATACGCGCATCTTATATAAAAAAGAGTGGAGATTTGTCCACCCTTTTCTATAACTTAAAGATGCAACATCGGCTTCCTGTCTACTGCTAATATCTCTTCGCCTTCCACCCAGTATTTCTTGCGCGTAATATTATAATAGGCGGCGATGCCAATCATGCCGGCATTGTCGCTGCGGTATTTTAAGGCCGGTACAAAGAATCTTTTGCCGGTAGATCTGACAAGAGCGCCGATTTCGCGAACAATATAAATATTATTACTAACCCCGCCGCCAATGATGACGGACTTTATTTCCGGATGGAGCTTGAGGGCTTTTTTAAGCTTGAATGATAATGAGCGGGAAATCGCATTGATGAATTCTCGGGCAAAGTCATAGGACCAGTCCGTGTCTTTAGTATATCTCGTCCTCAAATCCTTCATCTTATATAAACAGGCCGTTTTGAGGCCGGAGAAACTGAAATTCATATCGCCTGATCGCATCATGGGAATTGGCAAGCCAAAACGACCGGCAATTTCCGGAAGTGGCTTTTGGTCCGTTCGTTCACCACGGCCAGCCACTGCGTCCGACCACTTTTTACTAGCCCTGCCGGCCAGCAAAGTCAGGATTGGTCCGCCGGGATAACCGATGTCGAGCATGCGGGCGACCTTGTCAAAAGCTTCGCCGGCGGCATCATCGACAGTTTCGCCGATAACTTCATAATCTCCCAGGCCTTTGGCCAGGACGATTTCTGTATGGTTGCCGGAGATGAGGAGGCCGAGAGCGGGGAAGATTGAATCCTCTTCGCTTAAACCGACTGACCCCTTGCCGTTCTTATTAAGAATCAAAGAGGCGAGCATATGGCCTTCCATGTGGTTGATAGGTACTAATTTTTTCTTCAGGCGATAGACTAATTCCTTAGCAAAGTTCACGCCCACTTCTAAAGCAATGGCCAAGCCCGGGCCATAGGTGACAGCGATGAAATCAAGTTCGGCTTCAGTGACGCGCGCTCTTTTCAAAGCCTCCAGATAGACATGCCCGATATTCTCCTGATGCGCCCGTCGCGCGATATCCGGCACAACACCGCCCCATTTCTTATGAAGCTCAGTCTGGGAAGAGACGACGCTGGATAGGACACAGCGGCCGCGCAAAACAGCCACGGAGGTGTCGTCGCAGCTGGTATCAATCGCTAAGATGAGCGGTTCTTTATTCATAAGTTTCTAAGCTTCTCGTATTTTCGTCGAGATAGGTAAAGACGACATTAATTATTTTCCCTCCGGCCTTAACAATCTTTTCGCGCAAGTCATCTAGGAATTTATCAGCCCATTCGATGGAGATGATATTGCCGGGAATAAGATACTCGTTTAGACCGACGCTTTCTAAATCTTTAATATTCTCTACCCGCCAGGTATCAACATGGATAAAATGGCCATGTCTTTGTCCGATCTCATAATTATATTCATTGAGGATAGTGAAGGTTGGTGATTTAACCATTTCTTTGATGCCTAATTTCTGGGCCACACCTTTCGAGAATTGTGTCTTGCCGGCGCCGAGTTCGCCCATCAGGAAAAAGACCAGAGGCTTATCCAGCGGTTCATCAAAATATTTCAGCATATTCATGCCGCCGAAATCAACCGTCTGCTTGTCAGTAGTGGTCTGGGCGCTCATGACGGCTTTCTGGTCGGCTAATTCTGCGGCTAGCTTGATTTGTCCCGGACGCATGATGTTCAGGTTATTCATGGTGGTATCAACCACTGTTGAAGTCTCGCGGTGCGGCAATTCGTCAGCATCGATAATCAGGTCGATCAAGTCTAGGTTCTTCTGCGGTGTATCTTTAAGGAAAGCCTCAATGCTATAGGCCTTAGGGAGATAGGAGACGTTAGCGGAAGTGGCAGTTATTGGTTTGCCGAAGCTTTTTACAATTTCAGTAATGAGCGGATAGTCCGGAATACGGATGCCTAAGGTGCCGTATTCTGACTCTACGCCTCGGGCGACTTGCCCTAAGCCCTTGGAGACGACGGTGATGGGACCCGGGAGGTAATTCTGGTAAAGATTGGCGGCAGTTTCGTTAATCTCCACATATTTAGCGGCCATGTCCAGGTCGCTGACTGCAATGGATAGTGGCTTGCCTTCACGTCTAGTTTTAAAGAGAAAGAGCTTGTCTATAGCCTCCTGGCTAGTGGCATCTGCTCCCAGGCCGTAGCAAGTTTCAGTCGGGAAAACGATAAGACCGCCGCTTTTGAGGACGGACAAGGCTTTTATTTTGATAATCTCGTGGTTATCTTTATCATATTTAAGGCGTTCCATGGCTTAATATTGGCATAAAAATCAATAAAAGGCAAGGCTATCACTTGACAAATAATAGTAAAATTGTTTAACTTAAGATAAGTTTATAATAAAATCAAACAGTTTTTTAACAATTAAATAGGTATATAATGGAAAATAATCAAAATCAGGTGGACTTCGCTTCACTTAAAAGAGAGGCTGAAGGAATTACTGCAGATCCTAAGTGGATGAACAAGACTGAAAAGAAAGAGGCGTATTATTTAATTCTGAGAAAGATCAATAGAGAGTTGGTCAGTTGGATTAGGCGGAATGGTAAGGATCTAGAATTAAAATACGATAATGAAATGAACAGATTAGAGAAACAACTAATCAATCTCCAGGTATTTTCACTAGCCATCGCCGGCGTGATTATCCTGACAGTAATTGTAACATTGAATATCCAAGAAAGTGTTTGGGCTGACAGATTAATCACATTTGCTTGGGCGGGCGTCATCCTTTTATCTGTTCCGGTCATTCTTATGATCTTGACAGTGTCAAGAATGGCTAAACTTCCTTGAGTTGGCCGACATAAATCATCTGTAAGTAGTAATAACAATAAAATCGTGAACAATGAGAAGCTTAATTGAAATTCCGGACTATGATCCGAAAAAGCCGCTAGAGGGGCAGATTGACGAAATTATTAAAGAAGAGAATTCAAACTTAACCACAGCAGAAGAATTTTGCGCTGAAGGCTATGTCAAAATTCGTGCCATATTAATGCAGAAGAAGAATTATGATAAGAATATTTCGGAGGTCGCTCAAGCAGACTTTAGAGGAATGATGCAGGTCAGGGCGCATTTTCGGAAAAGATTCCGAAAATTAAATATTACTTTACTAATTTTCTTGGTGCCGCTAGTTATTAGCTCTATAGTTGCCTTGGTCTCTTCATCCAACTCCATTGTCGATCTTTGTCTATTTATCGCTGGTTGCTGCACTTTACCAATACTTTTGGTAGTTGCAATATATCTTGATGTCAAAAAGCAAGAGAAAATTCGAATGAGGGAATTTTCCTCATATCCTTTACGTTAATAATAAAATAATAACAATTGCATCATGGAAGAAAGTAATAAAAATATGGACGAATCCTCTAAAATTGCTGAGGATATTATGAACATGAAGGTTGAATATTTTCCGAATAAACCTCTAGATGAGCAAATTAGAGCCATCGTTACACCGGACAAAGTGTTGCCTGGAGATCTTAAAAGATTTGCCATGGTCGCCTGGGCGAATGTAGTCATGCTTTTAAATCTTAAAAAAGCTTATGAATCCCTGCTTTTAAAAAATGGCAATAAACAAGGTTGATTATTTTTAAGACGAGTGTAGCTAAAAAGAACAAGGAAGCCTAAGACTAGGCCTCCTTTTTTATTACCTCGTTACTATTGACAAATATTGATAAGTAGGTTAATTTAAATAGGCAAGATCTTTAACAAAAATAATATTAATTAAAGCAATTATTCATGAAAAAAAATGTTGAGCAGTGCAGTTCCAGTAACCCCTTGAGTGTTGAGCGCAGGGATGAGATTACTAATGCGTATCATGAAATTAATTACATCCGTCATCGTTCAAGCAAGGGTATGAAATTCGTCAATATTGCTTTATGGATACTCGGCGGGCTTTCATTAATTAGCTTATTTATCCTACTGTTCGCTCTTGATAAGGAATGGTTTAATTTGGCTAGAACCGGTTTATATTGGTTGCTTCCAAGTCTGGGTATGACGGCTATTATTGCGTTTTTCGAGGACCTTACGGTTAACCGAAAAGTTAAGGCCATCGAGGATTCTTTAGATTCAGGTAATAAGGTAAACGAAAAAAAAGTAAGCCATGAGAGTATTTAGAATAACTATTAACGTGGTTCTGGCAATTTGCCTGGTTTCCATGCTAATCAAGCTTGCCCCCATTCTTTTGGTGGCTAGGATAATTATCCTCATCCTGCTCGGCTTAGCTTTCTTATGGTCGCATAAGAAGCGTGTGGGCAGTATTGACTGGGATATTGATGACGTGAAAGCGATAATTGCCTTTGTTATAGCGGCGGCAGGCGTAATCCGCTTGTGTTGCTAATCTAGCCGATAAAGGTAGCTAAAGAATAAAGGAGCTTTAATATAAGTTCCTTTTTTATTGACTAAAACGCCGCCAGAGACTAAGGTATCGGTAGTTCATAAACATAATAAAGAGCAGTCATGGAAGATTGGAAAATTTGGATAATGAAGTTTAAAATCAAACGAATCTTGAGACGGGCCGACTCTGAATTTGCGGCTCGCGATGTCATCAACCGCTTGGAGATCATCTGCGTCATCTATAACTTCTACGGGTACAAGAAGTGGTACAGAAAATGCGACTTTAATTATGGCGGCCATTGGCTGCACGCGCAAGCCAGAAAAGACCGCCTGAAATTGTTCTTTAGGCATATCTTCAGGCCGGCTTTACGCCAGACAGAGTCTAGTCCGTATTTTGGGAGTGCTGCTGAAGCTGAGTTTTGAGGTTGCTGAGAAACATTGGAGGCTAAAACCAAGCCTCTTTTTTTATAACGCAATATGTAAAAAAAGCTACTGGAAATCAGTAGCTTGGGAATCTAAATAAACTTTCGATCACTATAAGTATAAACAAAGTACATGAGCCAGCATGGCTGCATAATAGATGTTGGCATAGCATTGATATGGTCCATAGACTCGGCCATTTGAATAGAAAATAGCGGCAATCGCCAGGACGTTAGCTATAACCGAAACAACCGTTAGAATACTGGGAAAGTCTAAGGTTAAGGCAATGGCTATACAGATAGACACAAAGCCCGCAATCATTACTCCGGCAAATAATTCTGGTATATCAAAGATATTATACAGAATCATGCAGACAATGGAGATTAAGGCGAAGATGGCATAATATTGCCACGTTTCTTCTTGTCGCTGGGATGCGAAGACGATAATCTTTTGATCGGCTTCTTGATATTTGATATAGACATATCTCGCCGCTACCAATTTCTTGAAGATTTTTCTTATTTCTAAGGTCTTCTCATTTCTGGAGACGGTAATCGGCACGTTCGGCTCGGCAATAGCGACAGTAAAGTATTCGACATACCTTTCTGATCCGCTGGCGAAGGTTATCCCGACCGGTTTCCAAACAGTATCTTGGTCAGTTTTAATTCGGTATTCTCCTTCGCTGTTTTTCTCGAGGCTACCTTGCGCCTGGGAGAGAGCGGCAGCGAATACGACAATAAACAATAACACGATTTTTTTCATGGCTTTCTTTTTAGGTAAATATTTAATTGTTAAGTAACGTAATTTTCTTTTTATAGCTTGAGATTACTATGTTTTATTGGTTGTGTCAATGACGGTTGCGGTTGACAATTTAGTATAAAATGTTTAAATTGGGAGTGGACATTTATTTGAAAAAAGGATAGTTCTTTAACAATAATCTTAATAAATATTTGTAATTATGGAAGAAAATAAATTCACTTTAAATTACGACGAGCTAGTTAAGGCTCATCAGTTGATCAAAGAAAATAATGAGGTTAACGAGAAGTGCCGTCAGATTATTTCTATCCTTGAAGATAAGAAGGAGGCTACGAGGTATATCGATATTTGGCTCATCGCTGCCTTTTCGGCTTCTGTAATTTCTTTAATCGGGTTAATGTTGATTGATGATAAATTTTGGAAAGCTATGTCTATCATCGTCTTGTCTGCGTCCATCGGGTTGATGATATTTTTAGCTGTTTGGAGATATGTAGTCAGCAGCTATGAAGACGGGAGGATTGAGCTGATTAAAGACTCATTGTAGTCTTAATCAAATTATAGATAATCACGATTTTAGAAGTTAAGGAGGTTTAAACAACCTTCTTTTTTATTGGTAAATAGAATATATTTGTAAATAAAAAAGCGCCTAGTAATAATACTGAGGCGCTGTTGATGCTAATTGAGCATTTACATTGTTCTTTTATACTCCTTTTACATTCCAGCTAACCATGTTCTCATAGTCCAACCTTCTCCTATTATGTGTGTATTCCTTGGAACTCTATTAGTGGTCAGATAGAAAACTCGCATAAGTTCATACTGCGTGGAGTGTGTGATTTGATATGTTTCAATTTTCGGACTGAATAAACGCAGAAGACTTGAAACAATAGGAATTAATAACGCTATGGATTTTATTATATAGCTAAACATATTGGTTGAGTTCAGCTTGATAATAGTGTTAGTACCCTTTGTGAGCATCTTATTAATTTCCTTTACATCTTGGCCTTGATCGGCATAGCCTGCTATATAAAACAGGATTTTTTCATCTTTCGAATAATGTAGTTCCATCTTTCTATTATTAATTTATATTGTTAAAGTCCTTAGTTATTTGACGCTGTTTTAGTCATCAGATAACATAAAATAATATCATATTATTGTGGATATTGTCAATAGTTACAGTTTCTGCTAAGTATGGTACCATAATAACCATAAATAGCTTTAAAAGCCTGATAAATTAATCATATGCAAGTATATTTAGACAACGCTGCCACCACCCAATTAGACCCCAGGGTGCTGGCCAAAATGAAGCCCTATTTGACGACCAAATATGCCAACCCTTCATCTATCCATCTTCCGGGTCAAGAGGCCTTCCTGGACCTGTCTGGGGCCCGTCAGAGGGTGGCTAAGATCT
>VFKX01000025.1 GCA_009885285.1 Candidatus Falkowiibacteriota bacterium | reverse complement strand
TTTAGCAGATGACCCCATGCTCAGGCATGATATGGGGCGCAGGGGCAGGGCCTTTATTGACAGCCATCGAAACTATCGCAAAATGGCGCACGAATTGGCGTTGGAGTATGATCAGGTGATTGAGAAATGTCGTCAAAATATTTAAATTCATCTTTAGAAGTCTCGCCCAGGGTTATGTTTGTGAACGACCATCTCGGAATTGGCGGCACTGAAGCTGAATTACGCCGCGTGGTGGATGGCTTAATGCAATACAAAATCGTACCTCAGATTTTTTCGCTAGAACGAGGAAAGCCTGAATGGGGAGGCGAGATCATACCTGATGTTCCCGTGTTATTTGGGGGCAGGCGTGGAACTTACGACCCTTTACCCCTGTTTGTATTTGCGCGCGCCATGCGTTTATTTCAACCCAATAGTCTTATCACTTTTACAAGGCATGCGTTTATGTATGCGCTTGTTTCACGCAAACTGGCTGGTCTTCATTTTCCAATTTATACCCGCGCTTTAGAGACACATGGGCTGGTTACGCGGAGTGCCAACATTCAGCTTGATTTTGCTGCGCGCATTTCGAGACCGGAGGATCGTATCGTTTCTCTTTCAAATGTTTTACAGCATTTTATGCGCGAACATTGGACATTCACTGCTTCCCAATGTTGCGTGATTCCATTGGGGATTGATGTTACGCGCTTTCATCCTCGGGTTGTGGATCAGTTGCGAAATACGACCAGGCAACAACTGGGTATTCCTGCAGCCAGTCCGGTACTGGGTATCATTGCCAACCTATCGCTCAACAAGAATCACGAAATGGCTTTTCGAGTTTTGGGTAATCTTCGCGATCAAGGGTTTCCCGATATTCGCTTATTGGTGATCGGAACCGGCACAGCGCAGCGCATTGAACACCTTCGCACCCTGTCCGTTGATATGGGCCTTGGCGGGAATATTTTATTTGTGGGCGCCCAAACCGATGTGCTTCCTTATCTATCCGCTTGTGATACCACACTCCTCGTTTCGCGGGCAGAAGCAACACCGACGGTGGTGTTGGAATCGCTGGCCAGTGAGATACCAATTGTAGTTACAGCTTACGCCTCTGCGAAGGAACAATTGGGGTCTGATCTGGAGCATTTGGCTGTTCCCCAGGATCAGGAAACCGATTTCACACAACGTGTTTCGAGTTTGTTAAACGATCCTGCTGAGCGCCGCCGGATTGGCAAGTTGGGTCGTTTGCGGGTGGTGGATAACTTTACGTTGGATATCGCGATTGGGCGATGGCGCAATTTGATCTATGCTCAAGGAGATTCCGGATGAAGTTGAGCCGCATCCTTGGAGTGCTTAAGTGGCTCCCGCCGATATGGCTTACTGTTGCAATTTGGTTGTATTGGGGTTTACCTATGCTGAGGAATCTTGGTATTCCGCTTTTCCTGGGATCTTTTGAGCGCAATGTATTGATTCAACATGGCGATACTGTGATGGTTGTATTGTTGTACGGGTTGGCCCTTTTAAATCGCTGGCAACCCAAAAGCGGGCGACTGCTTATACGCTGGCGTTGGCATTTCTTGGCATGGGGATTTCTTGTCATTGGGGTATTTTCGACGTTCGTCAACTCTACTCCTTTGAGTGGGGCGCTGGCGTCCTTGGCGTCTTTAGGGCGTTTGGGGCTTTATTGGGCGGCGTTAAGTATGTTGCCATGGAGAGCAATACACATCGAAAAAATGTCTAAGTTCATAAAGCGCCTAAGTGTGATCAACCTGATTTTTGTCTTTGTGCAAGCCGCGCTTTATATCCTGACATTGCGGAAAGCGACAATTCCGGGGGATCTTGGCATTGGCATTATGGGTTTTGCAAATGATGCCGTGCTCATGAACTTGGTTTGGATGGGTGGCATTTTAGCATCCTCGAGAGGATCGTCTCTAAAAAAACGTCTGCGCGCTGCTGTTTGGGGAGTGGGAGGACTGCTGCCCGCCTACCTGACAGGCACCGCAGTTTTTGTTTTCTCACTTCCACTGTTGTGGTGGTTCACTGCGGATAATAAGAAGAAACTTTCCACTCGCTGGGTGCGCGCTGTGAGCGGTGTAGTTATTGCTATCGTTATTTTTGGATTAAGTATATGGGCGTATACGACGGTCTACTCTGTTGAGTCTCAATCATATTGGCGCAAAATCCAGACAAGTTACACTCCCGGTTTTGTATCTGGGTTAGGAATTATTGCTGGGTATTTTGTAGAGCATCCTTTAAATGCAATATTGGGAATTGGACCAGGTGTGGTCAACAGCCGGCCTGCCCTGCGTTTGTCTTCGGTGCCACGTATCCCGGGATTGGTATTGGCATTCCCTTATCTTGTAGGAGGGACTACCGAACCATTAACCATATTTCAAATGAACCAGAGCTATTTGGTGGCACTTGCAGAGACAGGCATTCTGGGCTTATTATTTCTATCCGGCTTTTGGATGATGTTAATGTTCGCCACAGTAAAGGCTGTACGCGGCTTGGGCATTCCGGATTACCGAGAGTATTATTTTAGATGCCTTTCGTCTGTCATTTGCCTATGTTTGCTTGGCATCACCTCGATATACTGGAATGAATCGCCATTTGGTTATTGGACATTACTATCTTTGGCCCCGCTAATTTTCACATCAAATGCGATAGAGAAGGTGGCCTAACCTGTTCATACTGTCGTAAAATCAAACTAATTCAGTCACCTAAAGATCAGCCCTATAATATTGATCAGGAGTTACTATGAAAAAAAATATTCAATTGAAGAAAGATCTTTTACCAATACTGCGTTGCCCGATTTGTAAATCCAAGGTTGCAATGGTTGGCGAGGATTATATTAAATGCAGCAATTATGAATGCACTGCTAGTTTCCCGGTTATTAATGATGTTCCTGTGTTAATAAATGAACCTGAGAGCATATTTCGTATTCAGGATTTTACGTTAAAGAAAGATACTTATGTGTTGGGAGAACTCCGCGCTCATTGGCTTGGAAAATTCCTCCCCACGCTTTCACAGAATCTAAAATCAAAAGCCAACTACGCACGATTTGTAGAGCATTTGCTGGCTCAGACATCTAATCCTAAGGTTTTGATTATAGGTGGCGGCATTGTTGGGATAGGATTAAATAATGCACTAGATCATCCGGATATCACATTCATCGAATCTGACGTGGCCTTTGGCCCCCGGACAACTTTGATCTGCGATGCTCATGATATCCCTTTTGAGGATATGGTATTTGATGGTGTGATTGCCCAGGCTGTGCTCGAACACGTTGTAGATCCTGCGCGCTGTGTTCAAGAGATGTTTCGTGTTTTAACCAAGCAAGGGTTGGTCTATGCAGAAACCCCATTCATGCAGCAAGTCCACGGTGGCATTTACGACTTCACCAGATTTACACATTTGGGGCATCGCCATTTATTCAAGCAATTTGACGAGATTGATAGTGGTATGCAGAATGGCCCCGGGATGGCTTTAGCCTGGTCATATGAGTACTTCCTGTTAAGTTTTGTCGAAGCGCCGTTTATGCGCAAACTGGTTAGATTATTCGCACGACTCACCGCGTTTTGGCTCAAGTATTTTGATTATTTACTTGTAGACAAACGGAGTGCATTTGATGCAGCTTCTGGATTGTATTTCTTGGGGCGGAAGAGTGATCATATTCTCTCTCATCGAGATTTGATAAGATTGTATCGAGGTGCACTTTAATGTTGAGTGAGTGGATGTTGCTTTTCCTAGAGGTCGAGCATAAATAAATCCAAAAAAACTTCACGGATATTATTCGTCCATTATGCCTTGTCGCCTGGGGGCGCTAGTCGTGTGGCTATCGCTGACGCACTGGCTTTGCAGCATCAAGGCTTTCAGGTGGGGTTTGCCAGCGATAAAGGTGTGTGGCAGGAGAAGCTGATTGAAGGCAACATCCCGTTTCACCGATTATATTTTCTTGATCCGGAGCGTTACTCCCCGTGGGTGCGTTATGGATTGGGAATGCCTCTGACTATTGTGATCTTGCTCTATTTGGCTTTGCGATATAAATATGGTTGTATTTATGTTCACCATCAGCAATCTGGTATTCCTGCCGCTATTGTGGCAAGGATAACTGGCTTGACTTATGTTTTCTGTGCGCATATAGAGTTTCGTGGAGGTGGATATTTTGCATATCCAGGGCAGCATATAATTGCAGTTTCACAAGCAGTTAAAGATAAATATGTGGCAAAATTTAGATTGGCATCTGATGTCGTCACAATTCTCCCTAACACAGTTGAAACCGACATTGGCGCGGTAAATAAGGAAGATGTTAATGCCTTTGAGAAACGATGGAATATTAATCCTCAATCACCTGTGGTCGCATGTGTGGCACTTTTGAATGAGCAAAAGGCCCATCATGTTTTGTTGGACGCTTGGAAGCAGGTAAATGTTGACTTTCCTCAAGCTGTTTTAATATTGGCGGGTGATGGCCCCCTGCGCGACCAATTAGATGAACAAATTACCAGATTGGGAATCTCACATGCCGTGAAATTCTTGGGCATGGTAGATGACTTGTCAATCGTGTATTGGCGATCTAGTTTCATTGTGTTGAGTTCTTATGCTGAAGGTATGCCGCTGGTACCACTTGAGGCCGCGGCTTATGGGCGCCCCGCAGTGGCAACAGCGGTGGGCGGTACTCCTGAAGTGGTATTGGATGGGCAGACTGGTTTGCTGGTTAATCCGGGTGATTCTATTCAACTGGCTGAGGCGATCATCCGCCTTTTGGGTAACCCGGAGCAATCTCAAGCCTTAGGTAATCATGCGCGTACTATGGTGCAGGAAAGACATTCAGCATCTGCGCGTGAGGTGGTCCTGGGTGACTATTTCCGCCGATTGACTAAATAACTTTCCAATGCTATATTGAATTGACATATTTGGAGGAATGACTTGTTTTCTTTTTTCAGACAAATGGGAATTGAACATCCATGGTTGAGGAGTTTAAGCATGCCGGTGTACCTGGCATATATTGCTTTAGCTAACCATGGCATTAATCATTTACCGTTCTTTTCTCTGCGTCATTTTTTTTATCGCCATATGTATCGAATGAAAATGCAAAAAAATGTGTTTATCGGAAGAGACTGCTTGATATTTCGCCCGGATTTGATCTCTATAGGAAATGATAGCCGAGTCCATTGGGGGTGTTTGCTGGATGGACGGCGAGGAATCACAATAGGAGCATGTGTGCATATTTCATTCTATGTCAAAATATTTACTTTACAACATGATCTAAACGATCCCGAATACAAGGCTGTCGGCGGGCCTGTGGTTATTGGAGACCGAGTGTGCCTTAATACCAATGCGATTGTTTTGCCCGGCATAACGATCGGCGAAGGCGCAGTAGTAGCAGCTGGCGCAGTGGTTACCAGGGACGTTGAACCATACTCCATTGT
>VFKX01000066.1 GCA_009885285.1 Candidatus Falkowiibacteriota bacterium | reverse complement strand
AGGCCGGGTGAACGGCGTAGCAATTGGTTATGGCGATTCAGGGATGAAGAGCCAGAAGAAGTAAAGATTGAAGAAATAAAAGAAGTCTTAGTTAAGAAGCTCAAAAAGGTACAAAAGAAAGCACCGGATCGTAACCCAGCTAAGCAAATAGCGACGCTGGCAGGTAGAACGGTAGAGCAAGTTGAGGTAATAACAGTAGAAAGTATCGCCCAAAACGTACTTCCTGCGATTAGCGAATCACTTGCAGAAAGCCAATTGTCTATTGGTGATGTGTTGCAGGATCAGGCAATTCTCTACGCTTTGGTTCGGTCACATGTGGCAAAAATGGATCAGGATGATAGGTTAAGACAGTTCCTTCAAGATGACGAGGAAGCAGCAGAGATATTGTTGCTAATGTAATTATGGGCGATAAAATATGACAGTATATGTAACGCAGGGAGTAGGAGCCTAACCTTAATTTTTCACATGTGGCAAAATTGTGTATGTGATGCGTTATAATGAAAGCTCACCAACCTTTTGGAGTGAGAAATGAAGGCAATTTCGTTCATTACGCCTAAAATGATAGCAAAAGAATCATTGCTTATATTTTGCAATAGACTTGCAAATGACTCAAGTAATTGCGCTATAGAATACGATGGTAGTTACTCTGGAAATAAGTTCGAGATTGGAGACGAGCTAACTACCAAGGACGGCAGAAGCGCAATGGGTCAACCGTTATCGATTGCTCTTGCATTTCAAATGCAAGACCTTAAGTTGAGCCTTGATGAATTTTCAGAGAGGCTCATCAAACCTGCAATTCTCTGCCTTGCGGCAGCATTGTTAAATAATGCTAGTGTTACGAATAAAGGTCATAAATCAGGCGCACTTATTGTATTTGTCGATGCTACGACGAGGATGCATGATGAGAATTTTGGTCGCGAAAAACTAAACGAAATACCACTAACGGTTGAAATAAAATACGATGAACAATTGGAGCAAAATTTCATCGTAACAGAAGTGGTTTTTGCAGTATTTAAGAAATTCAGTGGGTCGCAACTCAAAATTACCCGTGACATAATCGGTGAGATGATTCCTCGTAGAGCTGGCGACATGGTAACTTATCATCCGTGGCCGCACGAATGGCAGGGCATGAGCGAGCCGGAGAGAGTTGCTAAGGGTATTTATATCAACTGCTACGGGCAGGGCGAGTTTGAGGTACTCAGAGTTCCAGAAGACGCACAATTCCACCCTTAGAAAATTAGTAATAACGTGAAAGCCGCCTAACTAGCGGCTTTTTTTACGCCTAAAGTTTTTAACCGCCACCCACGAGGTGGCTTTTTTGTTTGTAAATCACCAACCTAACGGAGTGAAAAAAATGTCAGAAGAAATTACGACCAACCAACCAGAAGCAGTGCCATCACAAGTTGAAGACACATTCGATTATGGCGGTGAAAAGGAAGGAGTCGAAGTAGTAGCAAGTGATTCCAGTGATTCAAATACGGATAAAGCGCTTGATGTACTGGGCGAGGTAACCGAGGAAGAAGAATCTGAAGAACTTGATTTAGACGGCTACAAAGTCTCACTGCCAAAGAGCAAGGCTGAAAAGCTCAAGGCAGAGCGGATGATGCACGCCGACTATACAAAGAAGACACAGGAAGTGGCCGAGCATCGCAAGACAGTTGACAGGGCAGTTGAAGCGGAGCGCGTAGCTCTAGCCAACCAAGCCAAAGCGCAGCAAGAAAGCATCCAAGAGTATGCAACATTGGTGGCGATTGACCAAAGGATTCAACAGTTTAACGAGGTCAACTGGAACCAATTGAACGAGCAAGACCCCGTAACGGCACAACGTTTATGGATTGAGTTATCTCAACTCAAAGATGCTCATACAACTGTACGGGGTAAATTACAGCAAAAAGAGCAAGAAACACAGCGCGAAGAGCAAAGAAAAACATCTGAAACGCAGCAGGAATCTGCCAAGCAAATCAGGGAGTGTTTTGAAGTTGTGAAACGCGACATTAAGGATTGGTCTCCTGAGCTTGCAAGCAAGCTCGACAAGACGGCGCAAGACTTAGGATTTTCCAATGAAGAACTATCCCAAGTTAAAGACGCTCGTTTCGTCAAGTTATTGCATAAGGCTCACATAGCTGACCAACTCCTGAAAAAGCAG
Organism: Candidatus Falkowiibacteriota bacterium; assembly: GCA_009885285.1. GTDB lineage: Bacteria > Patescibacteriota > Patescibacteriia > Patescibacteriales > UBA12465 > UBA12465. The sequence continues at coordinate 3,766 of VFKX01000066.1, read as the reverse complement.
TCTGTTGCAACGCCAAAGCCACAGCCAAAGCCAGTTAACCAAGTGGGCGCAGGTAGCGCACCATCTTCGCAACGGGTAGAGAATATGAGTATGGCGGATTACATTAAAGCGCGACGTGCGCAACTTCGATAATCACTTTAAGGAAATTATATTATGGCAAATTCTTTTTTAACACCCGATCAAATCACGAAAGAATCTCTCATGGTTTTACATGAGAAAATCCCTTTCATTTCAACAATTAACCGTCAATTTGACGATCAATATGCACGTGAAGGCGCAAAGACTGGCTCTGCATTGCGTATTCGCTTGCCTAACCAGTACACTGTTCGCACTGGTAAAGTAGCGCAAGTGCAAGACACTGCTGAATCCAGTGTCACAATGACACTGGCAACGCAGAAAGGTGTTGATCTTGGCTTTTCATCTGCTGACTTGACATTGTCGATCAATGACTTCCGTAAGCAGTTCATTGAGCCTGCAATGAGTGCATTGGCTTCAAACATTGAAGCTGATGTTGTCCAAACCTTATCAAAAGATGTTTACAACTTGGTAGGCACTGCTGGAACTGTCCCAGCAACTATGCTTGTATTTGGTCAAGCTCGTCAAAAGCTGAATGAGTACCTTGCACCAAAAGACAAGCGCCGCCGTGTTCAAGTCGACTCTGCAACTATGTCATCCATGACAGACGCTTACAAAGGCTTGTTTCAGTCTAGTAAAGCTATTGACAAGCAATACATGGAAGGCTACATTGATCACCAAGGCGGTTTTGACTGGTACGAGAACGAGTCTATCTACACACACACAAACGGCACGGATCACACCACCGTTACAGTGAATGACGGCTCTATCGCTTCCGGTGACACCACTATCACAACTGCTGGCGGTAACGTGACAGTTGGTACAGTGTTCACGTTCTCAGGTGATGCGGTTAAGGCTGTTCACCCAGAAACAAAGGCGGCGTATAGCCATGATCAACAGTTCGTGATTACCGCCGTTTCTGGTAATGATTGGACATTCTCGCCTGCGATCATAACGTCTGGCGCAACGCAAAACGTAAGTAAGTTGCCAACCACAGGCGCAGCAATTACGCTTGTTGGCGCAGCTTCTACTGCATACGGCCAATGTTTGGCATACCACGAAGATGCATTCTCATTCGTGTCTGCCGATCTTGAATTGCCAAAAGGCGTAGACATGGCTTCACGTCAACGCTTTGAGGGTATTTCAATGCGCTTCGTGCGCGATTGGGATGCAGTGAATGATGATTGGATTAACCGTATTGATTGCTTGTATGGCATGAAAACGCTACGTCCGCAACTTGCGGTCAGAATAACCAAGTAAGCAACAAAGGTATGCATGTATATGCGTGCATACCTCTCTTTATCCAAAATCTAAAGGAGTAATATTATGGCAGCTTTTGAATTAAGTGACGGTCGTCCTGATGGTGTAAATATGGGGTCGGCAGCATCCGAAAAGATCGGCTTCTACGGCACAACACCAGTAGTTCAACGCGCAACAGCTACTACGCACACAACTACCAACGTTGTCACGTCGGCTAGTTATGGCACGTTGCAAGTTGCTCAAATGCAAGAGGTAATGAATACGCTTGCGGCTTTGGGGCTGTGGGCGAGCTAATGTAACGAATAACTATGGCTAGGGTCATTCCCGAAAGCGCCTTCAGTAAGCGTTGCCATAGTTTTATTTACTGATAACTTACTGAGGTTATAAATGACTGAAAAGAAAATATTACACGTTGGTTGCGGCGGCGATCCACTGCCGGAATGGGCTGGCGCATACACTGAAACACGACTCGATATAGACGAGCGCCACAATCCCGATATTCTAGCCAGCATGGTGGACATGGGCGACATTGGCAAGTTTGATGCAATTCTATGTGTACATGCATTGGAACATCTATATGCACACGATGTAACTAAGGCTATGAAGGAATTTCATAGGGTGCTTAATGATGGTGGGAACGCTATCGTGATGGTGCCGGATATGGAAGATATAAAAGCAACTGAAGACGTGCTTTATATCTCGCCAGCAGGTAAAATAACAGGGCTTGATGTAATGTACGGAATGCGATCATTACTTGAGAATCAGCCGCACATGGCGCATAAGACGGGATTTGTTAAAGACACGCTAACCAAGGCATTTCAGGAGGCGGGATTTAGCAAGATCATCGTCAACCGACTGTTAAATTATAACCTGATGGGGGTAGGCATTAAATGAGCGACAAGAAAGCCCTAGAAAGGGCGCTGGCGTGGCAAAAGGCTAACCCTGAAAGGCGCAAGGAAATACGCGCAAAATGGATAGAGAATAACAAAGAGAAAATGCAATTGATTCGCCTAGCATGGAAAAAGGAAAATCCTGAGAAGGTTAGAGCAAGTAAAGCTGCGACACAATCTACTAGGAGGGCTAAAAAATCGATGGCAGGCGGGTCATTTAACCCAATGCAAATAAATAAACTACATGCTTTACAGAAAGGATGTTGCGCTATCTGTCGCCATGTACTGGGGAATGATTTTGAGAGAGATCACATCACGCCAATTGCTCTAGGTGGATCAAGTGACATTAAAAACATTCAACTTCTTTGTAGGCCATGCAACCGACAAAAAGGCGCTAATGATCCAATTGAGCACGCAAACAAACTAGGGTTACTATTATGACAGATAGAAAAAAAGTGGTTTTATGTGTGCCTACAATGACTAGGCCATACAAAGTGACTTGCGACAGTATTGCGGCCTCAGTACCATTGTTAGATGAAGCTGGAATTGATCACTTTATGGTTACTGAGGTAGGATGTCCATATATAAGTGCCGCACGAGCAACTATGCTTAGGAAAGCTCTAGATATAAAGGCGGATATAATTGTTTTTATTGATCATGACTTAAGTTGGGAGCCAAAAGATCTGTTGAAACTCATACAGACAGAGGGCGATGTTGTTGCTGGAACGTATAGGTTTAAGACGGATGAAGTGCGTTACATGGGAGTTCTCGATGATAATCAAGATGGCTCCCAAAAAGTAAGGCATGACGGCGCAATTAAGGCGACGCTAATACCTGCGGGATTCCTAAAGATCACAAAAGAAGCTGTGAGTAAGTTCATGAAAGCTTATCCACATCTGGCTTATGGTGAAGTCTACTCACCTAGCATTGACCTGTTTAATCATGGAGCGCACAAAGGATTTTGGTACGGAGAAGATTACTCATTCTCACGTAATTGGATAGATGCAGGTGGGGATATTTGGTTGGTGCCTGATTTGAATGTGAATCACCACACGACCGAAAAAGAGTACAAGGGTAATTTCCACGAGTTTCTATTGTCGCAGCCTGGTGGCAGTAAATTTAATGGTTAGTTGGCAAAACAAGGGGCTTAGGCTCCTTTTTTTAAGGTGAAATTATGAATATTTGGATGAAACACGAGAAGCACGGCGTCAAGAAATGCTACGCACAAGGCGAAGTGGACGCTGACCTTAAAAACGGATGGGTCGTATTTGATCCTACTGCAAAAGTTGTTCCAGAAGTTCCAGAAGTTGTGGCTGATGATGAAGATGAAAACGAACCTATCGCTCGTAAGCGTGGACGGCCATCAAGGAATGAGTAATGGCTATTAGCACTTATGAGGAGCTAAAGACAGCCATTGCTTCATGGGCGCATAACGACGCGCTGACGACGCTAATCCCTGACTTCATTGCTCTAGCAGAGGCATCGTTTAATCGTTCGCTAAAGACTAGGACAATGGAAACGGACAACGTTCTTAGCCTAGT
>VFKX01000110.1 GCA_009885285.1 Candidatus Falkowiibacteriota bacterium | reverse complement strand
GTAAAAGATAACAATAGAGTCGTTGGGCGTCCTCACGTTTTAGAAATTCCATGGCAAACCAACTCATTAACTCTGGCTTATGATTGAATCAAGGAGAGTCGTAGGAGACATGACTTGAAGAAATAATGGAAGTTAGAAAAGGAAATACGGCAGAAACATGGACATTAATACTGCAGAAATCATTACCAGCGAAATCAGCATTGATAGATTCTTCAGTCTTGTTCTGCCAGGCCGCGATCTGCTCTGAATTAATGCACCATAAAGCTGACCTCCATCGAGTGGACCAATCGGCAATGCATTGAAAATTCCTAAATTGAAATTAATAAACCATAGCCAATAAAGCATATTTGCAATAAGTGGGAACGATGGTCCGAATAAGGAAGAAGTATACTTAGGAGCCATAAGGTCAGAGAAAGGAACTATTCCTTGCGCCATAGTCGGAGGCGGAAGCATAGGTATAGGGCTCGATATGAAAAACGTTTTATAAATTTCTAGTGCCTGTTCAGGATCTGCAGAGAGAGAGCTAATTGTCACACCCAATATAGGCGTACCAGCGATAACATTGGATGGAATAGTTATGCTGCTACTGCTTCGCAAAATGCAGTTCAAACTTTGGGTGCAGAATCTAAAAGGGTTTGTGTCACTGTAGAAAATTCAGGTTGTGGTTGTATCGGCGATTTTGTTTGGTTCGATAGCAATGGTAATGGATTGCAAGATAGTGGAGAACCAGGCATAAATGGCTGTACTATTACGCTTTACGATGCTTCAAATAATCCGGTGGGATTACCACATATTTCTACTTTCAATATGTTAGGGCAACCGGGTTATTATCAATTCTGTGGATTAACTGCAGGGACTTATCACCTAGTAGTTACACCGCCTGCAGGTTATATGCTTACAAATCAAAATAATACAAACAATGCTTTGAACAGTGATATTAATCCAAATACAAATATGAGTGCTAATTTCCAATTCAATTGTCAGGATAACAATGACCTTGACATTGGATTAGTTCTTGACGACGGTTGTGGATGTGATCAAAGCCATTGGGGTAATATATCTATATCAACAAATCCAATTATAATTGATAATCCAAAAGATTATAATGGGATGGGTGTAAATAAAATGAATAAAATGGCAGGTTCTACAGAAGCCGGTATTGATAAATCCGCTGTCATTGGAAATCCAAACATTGGTCACCCTATTGGAGGTAATGCAATTAAACTTACATGTGGACAAAAAGAACCAATAACACTTGATTGTAATAAAACGTATAGTTTCAGTGCCAATTATATTTGCAGTAAGCCGCAATGTGGTTCCACTCAAATTGTGGTAATACCTCCGGTTGGTGGAAGTACATCCTATACAAATACTGCTACTTTCACAACTACTAATGGCGGATATTACACGGTAAAAATTTATGGTAAATGTGGAAATAAAGTGTGCGATAGTTGTGAATTTAAGTTCAAAGTTATATGTCCAATTTGCCCTTGTGAATACAAGTTGAGTGTAAGTGCAGGTCATGGAACACAAACAGTTATCGATACAAATCCAAAATACTCTTTACTCAATCAATCTTTTGGAATAACATCTCCTGTTGGCGCATTATTTACTCAGGTTAGAGCCGAAGTGGTTAGTTTTGATCTTAGTGGCGATTATGGAAATGAGTGTGTTAGTTGCAAAAACTTACCATACACATGGGGAAGTATTTATAATGCATCGAATATAAATACAAATGCATCAGTGGCCGATAGTATTACAATGGGAACAAATCCACCAGTTATACAATTCACTCCAACATTAACCAATACTCATCAAAATCCACGAGAAACCATTTGGGGAAATTATAGTGGATTCAATTTGCCAAGTATGTTGAATATGCAATTTGTTTTACCTCATCCGTCCGAAATTGGATGTTGTACGTTGTACGCTAAATTATGTGTTAAGTTTACTTTCCGTGATAGAAATTGTAAAGAATGTGAAGTGATTACATGTTTTACAATAGCCATTCCCCCTCAAAAACCAGTAGTGGTTGATAATCCTACCGGCAATCCTACCGGTACATCTGTTGGTATGGTTAATACTCAAAATACTGAGGAATGCAAAACTTGTGGAGACAAAATGACAAGCACCACAACAGAAAGTAATGGTGGTTTAATTAAACCTTCCGGAACAAGTCAAGCTGTGGAATCCAAGTCAGCCGAAAATATGTTAGAAGACCTGGAGAAAAAGATGAATGATTTAAAAGAATTGAAAAATAATGGAGCAATGCGTGGTGATATTGAACTTTTGCCAGAATTAGAAAAGCAAATGACTGATTTAAAGCAAAAAATAAAAAGCAAAAAATAGAAGTATATTTACCCGAACAATTTAAAGAATAGAACTTGGCAATCAAAAACAGGCTATATTCTTTAAATGTTTGGAATTTTTTCAGACGAAGTTTCAAAATAATAACCCAATGAGAAAAAAAACTTTTTTTCGATTTTTGGCAGGAATTGTCTTAAATATATTTCTTTTGCATTCCATTTTTGTAGATGCCCAGAAAGATAGCTTGAAAATTAGTGTTTCAGGTACTGCGGGTATTATTTACGAAGGTTACAGACTTTCTACTAACCCTCAAACTCCATCTTTTTATACATCAAGAGCACCTGCCGATCTGGTGAAAATACTTTTTCAACCAACGATAAGTTATGGGGATTTCAAGCTGCCATTTAACTTTAATTTCAGCCCTATGACTAATAATTTTGGATCACCACCATTTGGT
>VFKX01000100.1 GCA_009885285.1 Candidatus Falkowiibacteriota bacterium | reverse complement strand
CGCATACGTCAGCGCCCATTTGTCATCGGGGATATAACCTTGTCTATCAGGCGGCACAAAAATCCCTGCTGTGATAATAATATTGTCAACACCACCATAAGCAAGCACCGTTTTTTCAAGCATGGCTTTGATGGTTTCCCGTTTGGTGATATCCACAGCCAAGCCAATGGCTGGTCCACAACCCGAAATGCCAGTGCCAGCAACTCCAATCCCCACACCGTATATAACGATCAATTCTTTCGCTGTGGCTTGCGCCGCCTCTTCTGAGAGATCCGCGCAAACAACATGCGCACCTTCTTTGGCAACGCGATGTGCAGTAGCTTTTCCGATGCCACTCCCTGCACCGATCACCACCACCGCGTTGCGGGCAAGTTCTTTTTCAGGCGGCATACGTTTCAACTTGGCCTCTTCCAAAAGCCAATATTCAATATCAAACGCTTCCTGACGCGGCAAGCCTTGATATTCACTGATTGCCTCAGACGAACGCATAACCTCAATTGCCAAAGAATAAAACTCAGCAGTCACACGGCTCTCGCTTTTGTTCTTGCCCCATGCGATCAATCCCAAACCTGGAATTAGGATGACGGTCGGATTTGGATCGCGCATCGCAGGTGAATTCGGATGTTTACAAGTTTCATAGTAAGACGCGTAATCGCTTCGATATTTGACCAAACCTGCTTCCAGTTTCTCAAGCAGACTCTCCACTGATTCCTTCTGCGGGTTCCAATCCACATACAGCGGCTTGATCTTCGTACGCAGAAAATGGTCAGGACACGATGTACCAATTTCAGCAAGGCGCGGTGCATCCACGCTATTCACAAATTGGAGTACATTCTCAGTCACATGCACCGTGCCGATAAATCGATTGGACTGGGAAACCTTACCGCGCAATATGGGCAATAACTTGATCAAAATTTCGCTGCGCGTCTGCTCATTGAGCGATTCGTATTTCTGCCCGCCAAAAGTTTTCGCGCCCTTATCATGCTGTTCAATATAGAGCGCCGCTCTTTCAATCAGAGACAAAGTTAATTCGTAGCAAGCCTTATCATCATCCGCCCAGTTGATGAGACCATGCTGACCCATGATCAACCCTTTGAGATTGGGATTCTTCTTCAACTCATCGCGCATGACCAAGCCCAGGTCAAAGCCAGGTCGTTGCCAAGGAACCCAGCCCACCTCTCCGCCAAACACTTCTTGTGTCAGTCCTTCCTGATCTTTGCTGGCAGCAATCGCAATGGCAGAGATGGGATGCATGTGATCGACATGGCGATAGGGAATCTGTCCATGCAACGGCGTGTCAATTGAACTCGCAGCCGGGTTTAGACCGAAGGTGGTGTGACGATACATATCCACCATCGCATCTTCGATCTCGGTCTTCACACCTTTGACCTCGGCTTTGTTGTAAATATTTTCCAACGATAGGAATTTATCCATATAGAGCGAAGCAAAGTTCGCGCGCGTGGAGGTACGCAGATCTCCACCTGAACCTTTGACCCATAACACATCCACATCCTCGCCACTGAGTGGGTCAGTCATTTTTACTTTGGAGGAGGTGTTGCCACCACCAGTGTTGGTGATGCGCTGATCTGCACCGAGAATATTGCTGCGATAGCGCAGGCGTTCCACGGGATCGAGTTGATCCGCGACCTTGTCATCCCATAAATAATTGACGTGCTGAAATTCTTCTGGTTTTCTTGTCATAGTCTTCCCATCAATAAAAATAAAATATGAACTAACAATTTAGAACTTACTATAAGATGCACTCATCCCGCGATACTCGATAAACGGTTCATTGATCAACTTTGCCGCCAACTCGATCTGGCACGACTCTTCCAGCGTAGATGACCAGTGGAAGGCCTCATCGAGCGTTGAACCTGTGGCAAAACTGCCATGTCCACGCAGCATGATGATCTTGTAATTCTTGAGCGCCTCGGCAACTTTATTCGCCATTTGCGGTGTGCCGGAGGCAAATTCTTCCGTCACCACAGGAATCTTCTTCAACAAGTAGGATGCTTCGTTATCGATCGGTACAAGCTCATCGCGTGAAAGCGAGAAGGCAATGGCAGTCCGTGGATGGCAATGCACAATCGCCAGCGCGGGTGTGCTCATATACACGGTCCGATGAACCAGCAATTCAGTGGAAGCCAAAGCCACACCGCTGTCATTTTTATCCAGGCGCGTCTCAATTAAATCATGTTCTTTGAGATTTCCCAGCATGGCGCCGCGACGTTTGATAATGACATGATCGCCCAGCCGGATACTCATATTGCCGCCGTGCGAACTGATCATATTGGCCGTATACAGATCACGACCGATCTCGCGAAACATTTCGTAAATACGTTTATCAACCATTTTCAGATCCTCACTAGCAAATCAGCCAGATTTAATTCTTCCAGTTTTTGCGGTCTGGGTATACCGTTTTCATCCCAACCACGGCCGCGATAATATTCCTTCAGCATGGGTTCCAGTTGGACAACCCAGCCTTTTGACGGACCCTCAGTTGGCGCTTCCGTCAGCAGTCGCGAGGGCAGTGTGTCGTCCTTGCGTGTAAATCCTTCGCGCAGATTATAGAGTCGTTCCAGATTCCAAACCCGTTCGCCAACGCGTGTCAATTCTCCTGTGTCGTACTGGATGCCAGTCACTGAAGAGAGTACACGCGCAAAGTATTCATCTGCCACGCCCATATTGGTGAATTTACAGATCACCAGCGAGTCAATCGCTGCGGATACGTTTTGATGCAAAATCACAAAACTGGATTTGCCCTGCACTTGGAAGCGGTCGATCATTTTAGGTAGACCCAATACTTCAGGTCCCACCATGTTGCCACGCATGTGACAGCCGCCACGGTTCGATGTGGCATACAACAAGCCTTGTCCCTGCATACCACGCGGATCGTAAGCCGGCATCTCCATTCCTTTGGCAGACATGGAAAGTTCAGGGTGACCATACTTTGTCGCTAAACGGAGGCTGCCATCGGTCAAGTCTGAACCGATATCCTCTCGATACGCCATCGCTTCCAGTGTGGGAGCAAGCTGGTCGGCACGTCCGAAGCGCAGGTCTGAATCCATATATCCTTTTTCAGAAAGCTCCATCGCACAGGCAATCGTTGAACCGGCTGTGATCGTATCGAGACCCAGGTCATTGCAAAGTGTGTTGGCTTCAATGATGGCAGGTAGATCGGCAATGCCGCATTGCGCGCCAAATGCCCAAGTGGATTCAAACTCGGGTCCTTCGCCTTCGCCCTTTTCCGTTTTGCTGATACGTGTGCAACCGATCGGGCAAGCCCAACAAGCAGAATTTTTGACGAGATATTTTTCCGACAACTCTTCGCCCGAGATCGCATCTGCGCCTTCGAATTGAGTCTGTTGATGATTGCATGTGGCAAGCGCACCGATGTTGTTCATGATGTTCATCAAGACGACCGTGCCAAATTCAGGCAGCGCCTGGCTGGTCAGCGGACTCGCCGCCAGCAGTTTGCGAGTTTCATACAGCATGAACTTGAAGCGCTCAGGGTCATTGATCACGGGGCGCTCCTTGCCCTCTACTACAATGGCTTTGAGATTCTTCGAGCCCATCACCGCACCCGGACCACCACGCGCCAGCGCACGTTCACGATCATTCATGATGGACGCCATACGACTCAGATTCTCGCCCGCAGGACCAATGCATAATACATTACGCTTATTGTTATTTTGTCCGAGCTTTGCCGTCAACGCAAAGACGCGCATGCCCCACAATTCGCTTGCGTCATGAAACGTGATCTCGGCATTTTTGATTTCAATCCAAACCGGCTTCTCGGCTTTGCCGCGCACGATCATCACATCGTAGCCAGCTTTTTTAAATTGCATTCCCCAAAAACCGCCGGAGTTTGCATCGAGTACCGTGCCAGTCAGCGGACTTTTCGTCGTCACCGAAAAACGATTACTGGTTTGATAACCCGTCCCAGTCAGTGGACCGTTCGTAAAGATCAAAACATTTTCCGGTGAAAGCGCGTCCACCTCAGGTCCCACCATATCCCACAGCAGACGTGCCCCCAGCCCACGTCCACCCACGAAGAGCCGCGCCATCTCCATATCCAAAGGATATGTTTGATAGGTTTGCGTGCTCAGATCAATATCCAAAACTTTTTCCGACCAACCAGCCATTATCTGCTCCTTAATTATCCGCCTGCTATGGGCGGGAAAACTGCAATGACATCCTGCTCTTGTACTTGCATGTTGATGTCGATCTTATTATGCCCATTCAATGTGACTACTACATGTGGACGAAGTTCCTCATTCTCAAGGACGACGCCTTGTAGTGAAGGATTTTGCTTTACCAGCTCGTTCAATACCGCCCTGACAGTTGCTCCCGGTATCGACACTTCTTTCGTCCCTGCGAGCTTTCGCAGATTGGCATACAGTTTTACAGTGGGCATATTTTTTACCATGTCGTTGCGAGGGCGTTAGCCCGAAGCAATCTCCTTATAGGTGGTTGACATCATTTAATAGCGAGATTGCTTCGTCGGGCTGCGCCTCCTCGCAACGACATCTCTAACTTCTCTTCGATAACTCTTTCTTCTCGTAATCCTTGATGACCTTCATAAAGTCCATGCCAACTGGAATATTTTTAGTCGAACAGTAGTAATCCCAAACTGCACTGAACGGCATTGACTTAAGTTCCTCCTGCAACGCCAGCCGACTTGAAAAATCACCGTCAAGTTCATATTGTCTGAGTTGCGCTTGAGGTTCAAGTAATGCAACCAGTAATGCGCGCAAGGTATTCCGTGCGGCGATCGTCCACGCCGCGATGCGATTGATGCTGGCATCGAAATAATCCAGCCCAATGTGAATCCGCTCAAGCGCGTTATTGCGGACTATTTCATTGGCAATTGCCTGTGTGTCATCGTTGAACGTGACCACGTGATCACTGTCCCAGCGTACGCCGCGGCTGACGTGCAGCAACAATTGATCATGATAGATCAACAGCGCTGAGATCTTGTCCGAGATCGTCTCGGTCGGGTGGAAGTGACCGGAATCAAGAGTGAGCAAAATTTTGCGAGTGAGCGAATAAGCAGAATAAAATTCCATGGAACCAACTACATAAGCCTCTGAGCCAAGCCCAAAGAGCTTGGGTTCTACTGCGTCGAGGTTGTAGCGAGGGTCAATTTTTTCAGCGATGATAAGGTCGAGGGATTCCTGAAGCAGGCGTCGGGGTGATTGACGATCCGCCGGGCTGTCTTTATATCCATCAGGAACCCAGATATTGGTCACTGCAGGCGTTCCCAATTCTTTCCCAAAGTATTCACCGATCTTGCGACTGGCGATGCAGTGCTCCACCCAAAATTGACGGATATCTTCGTCACGATGTGCAAGCGTAAATCCATCGGCAGATTTGGGATGCGAGAAACAAGTGGGGTTGAAATCAACACCATGTTGATTTGCCTTCGCCCAATCCTTCCATGCCGAAAAGTGCTTTGGCTCAATGGCGTTACGTTCAACTTTTGAATCCGATTCAAGATAAATAGCATGTAGATTCAAACGATGTGAACCAGGCAGCAACGAATAAACTACATCGAGGTCCTTACGTAATTCTTCTGCGGTGCGTGCCTTGCCAGGATAATTTCCCGTGGCAGCGATTCCGCCAGTCAATTCACCGCCGGAATTCTCAAAGCCGCCAACATCATCGCCCTGCCAGCAATGCAGGCTGATGGCAATTTTCGCAAGTTGGGCAAGCGCTTTTTCAGTGTCCACGCCCAATTCAGCATAACGTTCTTTGGCAAGGGTATAAGCACTTTGGATATTTGATTTGGATGTGGTCATGGTTGCCTCTAGAAAATATTTTGTTTTACATTGAACTTCTTGCAGATCTGAAGTATTTCTTCTGTACTCAATCCTTCGCCGATCTCTCCGGCAGAAAGATTCAAGTATTCATATTTCGCGGCGGTCTCGGCATATTCCACGCGGTCAGCCACGCGTTTGACAGAGACATCTGAACGCGCCATCACGCCATGCTTTGCCCATATGACAACGCGATGCGTGCGCAGTGATTCAATATTGCCAGCCATTAATTCAGGTGAGCCGGGCAGGCGGAATGGAATAAAGCCAATACCCTCGGGCAAATTGATGATGGTCTCTGGTTGCCAACGCAGGAGATGCGTATTCAAGTATTGCTCGTCCTGGTAGCGTGGGATATGACTGAGATAAGTCAGGTGCATGGGCTGCGCGTGAATGACT
>VFKX01000099.1 GCA_009885285.1 Candidatus Falkowiibacteriota bacterium | reverse complement strand
GTTTCAGTACACCTTGCGGATAGTTTATCACTGCGTTCTAAACTATGCTCGCAAGGTCTTCGATTCCAAGATGCGGGCGTCCCACGCCTGCGGCGTAATAAAAATAAAACCATAACTTTGTTATGGTTTTATTTTTATAGCTGCGGGACCTGGATTCGAACCAGGATAAACGGCTTCAAAGGCCGCTGTCCTACCGTTAGACGATCCCGCAAATATGGGTATTACTCATTCTTTCAAAATATCCTCACCTAGAGGATATTATTGGAAAAATGGCATAATGTCAACTCAAAATAACCGCTTAGACCCTGGAATACTTCCGGACGGCAAAAAGGCTGGCGACCACGTTAATGAATAATACTACCAGGAACTCTGCGCCAAAAATCAGAAAGAAATTATCCACGAAATATGACAAGATATTAACGTTATAGCCCATAAAGAAGGTCTCCAGATATGGCTGCAGAAGGGTCAAGAAGGGATAGAAGACAAAGATAATGATGATTACACTCAGAAGAGAATAGACAAGCGCTGAGAACATATAGGGCATATAGATGAAGAAGTCAGAAGCCCCGACCAGGCGCATAATTTCAATCTCTTGACGATGAGTATAAATAGCCACCCGAATAGCATTATAAACGACTAAAAGGCTGGTCAGAACGAAGACCAGAATAATAATCAAACCAACCTCATTAACCCGCTTAGTAATACTGTTAATCTTTTCCAAAATCGCCGAGTTATCAGAAAAATCGCGAGACTCGATAATATTGCTGTCGAGCATTTTTAAGTCATTGATAACCAGATTTGACTCATCAAAATTCTTCGGCAAAACAGTTAAACTCGGCGACAGCGGATTACGGCCCAGCTCTTTCAAAGCGGCTAAAACAGTGGCGTCATTTTCATATTTTGCCCGGAAAGAGTCAATAGCACTTTGTTTAGAAGTATAAATAACCTCGCGAACTTTCGGAGAGGCAGCAATCTTATTCTTGAGAGCTATAATCTCGCTCTCAATCGTATCTGGTTTGATGTAAACACTAATATCGATCTTTTCTTTGACGGCCGCGACGGCATTATCGCTGATTAAGCGAACGGTGGCCAGCATGTTGATAGAAAAAAGAGCTAAGAGCAGAATAGTGATAGTAACAATGGTCAACCAAATATTACGGAAAATATCCTGCAAGCTGAACTTAATGATGCGATAAAGAGAAAGCATAAAAAATTAATTTATAGCAGGTACCTGCCGTGTTCTTGATTGCTTATAATCTGTCCGTTTTCCATAGTGATGACGCGGCGGTTCAAGCGGTTAACAATTTCCTTATTATGCGTAACAAGAATAACTGTCGTTCCGACCTTATTAATGCGCAAAAGCAAATTAATGATTTCATCGGCATTAATGGCATCCAGATTACCAGTCGGTTCGTCAGCCAGTAAAATCTTCGGCTGATGGACGAGGGCTCGGGCAATAGCCGCCCGCTGTTTTTCGCCGCCGGAGACTTCATGAGGATAACGCTTTTTCTTATCATCAAGACCCACAATCTTCAAGACGCTAGGCACAATCTTATTAATCTTATCTGACTTCCCGCCGGAAACCTGCAAGGCAAAAGCCACATTCTCTTCTAAGGTTTTCTTGGGCAATAATTTAAAATCCTGGAAAATCACGCCGATTTGGCGGCGTAAAAATGGCACCTCACGGCGACGTAAACGAGTGATGTCCCAGTCGCCAATCATCACTTTGCCGTCATCGGCCTTCTCTTCGCCTATTAACAGACGAACAAAGGTTGTCTTTCCGGCACCCGATTGACCAACAATGGAAACAAATTCTCCTGGCTTAATATGCAAAGAAATATCCTTCAGGACTTTATGCTTATGGTCGTAAGACTTAGAAACATTTTCCAAAGTGATCATAATAATAATTTACTTTTTTATGAGACGGAGCCCGTAGCGGATTAATTGTTCATTGTCAGAGAAATTAGCAGCTGTGCTTTGTGATCCGAAATTAACGGCAATCATACTGCCTGCTGGTGTCTGAACGCGAGTCATCAAGCAATGACCAGCCTCTTCCAGGTAACCGGTTTTGGAGCCGGTAATAGCATAGGCGTTAAGCTTTAAAAGTTTATTAGTATTGCTCAGCGTATGAATACTCTTAGTATTAATGGTCTTAAAGGAATATTTCGGAGCGGTACTGATTTTCTTGAGCTGCGCATTACTATAAGCTTCTTTGGTTATTATAGCATAGTCAAACGGCGAACTCACATTCTGTGGCGATAACCCAGTCGGCTCAACGAAGGTTGTGCTGGATGCGCCCCAGGATTTAACAGCGTCATTCATTTTGGCAATAAGTTTCTCACGGTCCAAGCCGCTAACGCGAACCAAACTTTCAATAGCATTATTCGCCGAACCGATAAGTGCACTATAGAGTAAATCTTCAATCGTCAGAGTGTCCCCCTCCTTAACTTTTAAACGAGCCGATTCCCAAGGTTTACAATACTCATAATTATACTTTTCATCCTGATATTTATAGGTAACTACTTTTTTCAAATCCGGCTTCATATCCAAAAATATCTTCATGGCCACTAGTTTCGTCAGACTAGCTAATGGCGAAGTGGTATTCTCATTCTTGCCCCAGAGAACGCGGCCATCGCTTTCCATCATGATAACAGCCGACGATGCAGTAATATTTAAATCACTGGTATTTTGCGGCGAAGCCTGTTTAATGGCCGGAACAACTGTCTTTAAAGTCTCGATTCTTACAGAAATAAGTCCCGCTCCAGTTGACGCAATTTTTGCAAAAGCAACTTTATCAAGGTCGACTACCCGGTCCGGATGCTTATCACGTTCCGGTCCGAAATCATTAACCGTCACATCAACGAACTTATTATTTGCTAAGTTATAAACGCGCAAAACAGTCCCCTTGGCAAAATCCGGAGAAGCCGTAAACAAGCCGTTCTTATACTTATACCAGCTGGCAGTGCCAACGCTTAAAATATCGCGGTTATACAAAACAATCAGGCGGCCGGAAACCGAGTCAGTTGTAGCGGTAACATATTTTTCGGTTGGGTTATCAGTGCTCAACAGCGGGCGCCAAGTTTTTGACAGGTTGTCATATGAAAAAATCTGTTTCAAATAATTATTCTTTTCCGGATAGACAATCTTTACAGTAATCGGCCGACTCGGATCATATAAGCCGGCGCTGGTAATTGTATATTCGTAAGCTGGAGTCAGCGCCTGCCATTCCCAAGGAATATTTTCCGTCTCAGAGCTAAGGCTAATACTCTGACTACTTTCGGCAGTAAAAGCAGCGGCATCATACTTAACCTCCAGGCCAATCGCCGCTTCGGCGCTCACGAAAAAAGGAGCCGCCATCATGATTAAGCTAAATAACAAGCAATAAGTTCGGGTTTTAATATTCATAGATATTTTATTGACTAAAAGGATTTTTTAAGACTATAATAATTATGTTTCCCGCGACTAAGCGGAAATCTGCGGGTGTCGTATAATGGTTATTACATCAGCTTCCCAAGCTGAGGAAGGCGGTCCGATTCCGCTCACCCGCTCCAAAAAATAAATATTGCCGAGATAGCTCAGCTGGTAGAGCAACGCACTCGTAACGCGTAGGTCAGGGGTCCGATTCCCCTTCTCGGCTCACACATTAATCAAAGAAATAACGCCACCACTTTTGCAAATTACTAGCATTGTCGAATGAAGACGCCTGGCTTATTTCGACAGCATTACTCTTCGCCTCCTCAATAATTACTACGCCTTCGCCAGGCTTTTTCATGTTTAAATTGAGCCGGGCCTGCTCTTCAAGAGATTGTTCTGACTGCAAATAAGTCGCCAGCTCTTTAAGCTGCGCATTTTGATTCTCATAATCGGCAATCTGTTTCTTAACGTCTGCGATTTCTCTCTCGACCAATTGCCTTTGACTATATGTCCTAGCCAAGGGAAAAATAATCACCACTAAAAAAACCAAGCCGATAATCGCCAAAAAGCGCTGGCTGGAAAAAAAACGATACCAAAAATTTTGCGGTTTCGTACCGAAACTCGCCACTGGATGATGGCTCAGTTTATTTTTAACCATATCAAATATTATAGCATAAAAAAAACAGGCCGGGGATAGCCTGTTTTTGAGCTAATATAGAAATAAAATTAACGCTGCTTCGGAGTCACCCAGAAACCCATATACTTTCCCATCATCAGCCTGATTTGCGCCTCAAGGCAAGGTACAGAACCGAAGAAAATAATCGTAATCGGCACAGCGACCCATTCCAAGGTCATAAAAATCTTTTTCCAAAATTTATATTCCGCCGGTTTTTTAGGCAATAGCAAAGCGGATACTACGGCGGATAAAACCAATCCAATCATGGCGAAGTTCATCAGGTTCTGAGTCACATAAGGCAAATTACCTGATAAGACTGTCGAGTTAAAACGGTCACCGCCAAGCAACATCGGCAGCCAGCCGATAACTCCGATAACTAAAGCATTAGTAGCCCACGCATGAAAACCGTAAACTTGGATGATAATATGCTCAATAATTTTCCCTCTATCCAAGTCTTTATTATGCCAGCGTTTAGAAACATTAAATATCAAATAAGGAATATTTTCCCCGCCCCACGCCCAGCGGCGCTGCTGCTTGTACAAGCTCTTCGCGGTCACCCACAGATTTTCTCCGGTGGTTACATCCATAGATACTTCAAAATGAATTGGTTCTACTCGGTAATGGCCGTTATAGTGCATCAAGCAATGCCAGAAAATCCGAGAATCTTCAGAAACATTTTTAGTTCCCCAGAAACCTATTTCTTTTAAAGCCCGCCAAGTCATGGAGTGTGAGGAATATGTGACCAAGCTTTCCTGGCGCACCTGCATAATCATTTGCCAGAAAGTATTGGAAGTGGCCGCCACGCGAGAAAAGAATGGCGCTTTCCAAATGTTATTATGATAAACCGGTACCGGCTGATAGCTGGCGCGATACGGGTCAGAGACAGTCAGGAACTTATAAGTAACGGCAGAAAAATAACCAGGACGAACAACTGTATCAACATCAAAGACACTGACTAAGAGCTTTGCCTCATCAAAATGTTCTTTCTCAATAATCTCTTCCCGAACACGTTGGGCGCACCATGCCTGATTTGCACCCTTGCCTTTAAGTTCCCCGACTAAGCCATCTGGATGAAAAGTAATGAAGAAGCGTCCGAATTTATCAGCAAACAGGGCGCGTATTTTTTCCGCACGTTCTTTGGCAGCTTCCAGTCCCGCTCGTTCTTCAAAAGTGACTGCCACAATCATGTGATCGGTCCGGAAGCCGTCATCAACGAGCGACTGCAAGCATTCTGAAATAATAGCCACGCTTTCCTGATAAGTAGGAATAACCACTAATTGCCAGACATCATCCGGGCTAACTCCTTTTTTAATCAGAGAATCGGCAGCAATATCCGGAGCAGATATTTCCCCGCGCACCAAGGCAGCACATTTATCCTTCCAGTTAACTCGCATGCCGGCCTTCAGGCGCCGGTAAGAAGCTATTAAGAAAATAGCCATGTATATTACCAGTAAAAGCCAATAAACATCAAAGGCAATGATGAAATAAGCCACCCAGACTGGCTTGAAATATGACAAAACAGATAAGACGACTAAAGTAGAAATAGAAAAAAAACCGGGGAATATTTCTAATACTCGGTAAATTTTCCGGTCACGACCTGTTAAATCGGTAGCCTTTCCGATTTTTAGGTAATCAATTTCTGGGTCCATAAATATGAAATTTAAATAGCACCCCTTCTTTTTAGCTCAAAAAAGCAATCGGCGCAAGCTTTCACATCATAAACAGCGTCATGAGCATCCCCAAATCCAGTCTTAAAAAGAATAGTATGCAACTCAGTCAAATTCGGCCATTTATAACCGCCGCGAGCACTGGGAATCTTACAGAATTGCACACTACTCTTCATCGTGCAGATTTTTTTGGCCCCAGCTACATGATTTTCCAAGTTCGCCCTCAGTAACTCTGAGCCGACAATCTTTTCGTCAAAATCTATATTATGAGCGACAAGATATGAAGAAGTGCTAACATCACGCAAAAAATGATTGAGAGCGATTGGCAAATCAACCCCTTCCCTCATTGCACGCTCCTGAGTGACGCGATGAATTTTTGCCACCTCGTCTGAGATTACAAAGCCATTCGGCTTGATGATATAATTCTGACTTTCCCACAGATTACCGTCATCATCATACAAGCTCCAAGAGAGCTGAACAATCCGTGGCCAATTTGAAAAATCATCAAGCGGAGCTTGATAATTTTTTGGTAGTCCGGTAGTTTCCGTATCAAAAAATAAATACATAATTTACTATTTAAAAACTTATATCTTCACCTTCCTTAAAATCCTCCTCCTTATAAGGCTGGTCAGGAAAAGGGATATCCTTCCATTCTGTTTTCACTTCTTTCCTAGGCGGTGTGGCTGACTGACTAGCGGATGGCGCCTTGTAAAACTGATCAGCCGACGAATCAGGAATAACATCTTTAACTACCGGTGGTCTAACCTTAATCTCCCGGCCACGAAAGTCTCGCGGTGCCGTACTCATTAAAGAACTTAATGAAAGACCAGGGGCCTTGTCGAGCTTCGGAGTTTCTTTGGCTGCAATAAACTTTTCTTCAATTTTAGCTTTCTGCCTTTTTTCCAAATCCAAGCGCTTCTCCTCTTTTTTCTTACTCAAGCAGTCACGGCAATAAACTGGACGAACTCCGTCAGGTTGAAAAATAGTGGTTGTCTCTTGGCCACAAGAACTGCAAACTGCCTCAAAGCCTTCAATCGCTTGCTTCTTAACAATCGAGCGAGGCGGCACTGTAGGAATTGGCCTTGGCTGATCAGCCGGAGCGGCTGGAGTCTGATTAATATTTAGTCGAGGCGTTGAAGCAGGCACCGGAGCAGGCGTAGCAGGAGCTGGAACTGGAACTGGGGCTACCGAAGCTTGATTATCAAAAGGAATATTGACTGGAACCTGTGAGACTGCCTGACGAGCTTGTGGCACACTTGGATTAACAGCGAGCGCCGGAGCAGCTTGAGCGGCCGTCGCCTGGTCTTCCCCGCCGCCTTCATGCCAGCTCATAATTTTTTCTTCGACTGATTCCCTGTCAGATGCATACTTCTCACGGGAATCATCTATCACTTTTTGAGTATTATTCGTTTTTTCACTTTCAGATAGTGGCGGTAAGCCTTTGGCTGAGAAAGGTGACGAAGAAATACCATCAATCATCAGCTTTAAATACATCTCATACTTAGGCAGGTTAACAATGTCTTCTTCTGTAAAAGTCGGCGTAAATTCTTTAACCAGTTCCTCAGCATCAGCCGCCCCAACTCGAAAAACTACCATTGTACCGACGTTACCAAAAACAGCCGGCTTAACCTTCTCACTCAACTGTTCTATATACTGATGAGCTAAAATAAGATTTAAACGGTATTTACGGGCCTCTGACAAAATATTAGCAAAACTATCCGTGGAGAAATTCTGGAATTCGTCAATATAAAGATAAAAATCACGGCGTTCTTTTTCCGGAATATCAACCCGACTCATGGCGGCCAGCTGAATCTTAGTAATCATCATGGCGCCGAGCAAGGCAGAGTTATCTTCGCCGATTCTTCCCTTAGACAAGTTCATAATCAAAATCTTGCCGCTATCCATAATCTCGCGGATATCGATGGAAGACTTAACCTGACCGATAATGTTTCTCATTAAAGAGCTCGACAAAAATTGCCCGACCTTATTCTGAATAGGCGAGACGGCTTCAGAGGCAAACTTATCGGCGTAACCAGAAAATTCTTTTTCCCAAAAAGCTTTGACCACCGGATCCTTAATGTTGGCCACCACCCGTTTACGGTAATTCTTATCAGACAGCATGCGGACAACGCCCAAAATAGTCGATCCCGGAAAATCTAAAATCGCTAAAATCGCATTGCGCAAAATATACTCTAAACGAGGCCCCCAGGAATCGGCCCATAATTTTTGAAAGACGCCGATTAAACCAGATGCCACTAAATGGCGCAAATGTGGCTCGACCTGCTCTAAAATATTAAAAGCGATGGGGAAATTACCGTCAGCAGGATTAAAATAAACAACATCTTTAATGCGATCATCGGGAATGAACTCAATTATTTTTTCCGCTAAATCACCGTGCGGATCAACTACGGCCACGCCGTGTCCAGCCCGAATATCATCAATAATCATGTTTTCCAAAATGGTAGACTTGCCCATACCGGTCTTCCCGACCAAATACATATGACGACGCCGATCATCAGTCTTGATGCCGAATCTTTTATTCTCGTTGCGATAAGTTGTTTGTGCGAAAACCGCAATATCGTGCATAAATTGAAATTTTTCTTATATTTTTCTGCTACAAAGAATTTAATTCAAAAGAAGGCTCTTGTAGTACTGCAAAGCATCCTTAATCAAGGGCGGTAAATAAATGAAACCGAGAATGAGCGGCACGGCGATTAAGAAGAACCGCAGGCTGCTCCAAATATTTTGCCAGCGCATATATTTCTTAATCTCCTTAACACCTTTAAGAACCTCGGCGTTACTCTTCGAGGTTTCATTAAGTAATTCTTCGATTTTTTCTAACCCCGCCTTATTAGATTCCGACATATTATATAAATTTACGACGGCGATTATAATGCAAAGCTATTCACGCACTTCGCAAAGATCGACATAATTACGACCAATAGCCGCAAACTCGTGCATTTCTTTAGACGTATAGCCTGATTTTTTTTCAAAGCGCTCATTAATCAAGCCAGTATCAGATTTGAAATGCTGCAGATACCATTTCTTGGAGCCCTTGATCATTTTGCCCATTTCATCAAAATCAGCCGTCTCAAGCAAATCAGGAACTACGGTCGTCCTAAATTCATACGGGAGACCGCAACTGATTATCATCTTAACACTTTTTTCAATCTTTTGACAGTCAAGCGGAGCGCCGACAACCGCCTCATATTTAGATAAAGGCGCCTTGATATCCATCGCGATATAATCAATCAGCTTATCAGAAATCAACCCAGCCAGCATGTCAGGATTTGTGCCATTCGTATCTAATTTTACGAGATAACCGATATCTTTTATCTGCTTGATAAAAGCCGGCAAATCGGGATGCAGCGTCGGCTCCCCGCCGGTAATAACCACGCCTTCTAAACGACCATATCTTTCCGTCAAAAAAAGAAAAAGGTTTTTACTTGAAAGTGGGAAAAAACCTTTTTCTTTTTTATTTTCGACGTCCCCTCCCTTAAGGGGCAGGACAAGCAAAGGGTTATAGCAAAAGTGGCATCGGAAATTACACCCCTGAGTAAAGATAATAGCCGCTAGATGATCGGGGTAGTCAAGAAGGGTTAATTTCTCTAAACCTCCAATAATCATAGGGTTATGGCTTATTCGCAACTAACTTTAAACGTCTTACGGTCCTTGTATTCAGAAGCTTTTCCAGGATTATAATTCTTCACAGGAGTTAGCCAGCCGACAACGCGGCTATAAACGATACATTCCTGTCTTTGTGTCTGAATTGGACTCATATTATTCTTATATTATAAGTTAATTAAATTTAAAATACAAATTAACGTTCTTGGTCTATTAATAATTATCTATTAGCCTCTCTCACCTCCTCAACCGACTCTTGATATCCAATTTCTTCATCACATTTAGGACAGAATTTATGCTCTCCAGACAAGTAGCCGTGCTTCGGACAAATGGAGAAAGTTGGCGTGATGGTGAAATATGGCAGACGATAAGACTCCACGATTTTCTTCACTAACTTTTTAGCTGTTTCACCGTTTGATAAGCGTTCGCCTAAGTAACCATGTAAAACTGTGCCGCCTGTGTACTTTGTCTGCAAATCATCCTGCAAATCCAGAGCGGAAAAAATATCTTCAGAATAATTAACGTGTAAGTGAGAAGAATTAGTGTAATAAGGATCAGCATGATCGCGCTTCACTGCCTCAGAATTGGCACAAATTATACCCGGGTATAATTGCTGGTCTTTCTTAGCGAAGCGATATGTACAGCCCTCGCCCGGAGTAGCTTCTAAGTTATACAGATTATTGGTTTCTTCCTGAAAATCCATCAGTTTTTCGCGCATAAAGTCCAGCATCTCAGCGGCAAAAGCATGACCCTCCGGAGTGGCAATATCCTTGCCCATCAGGTTTAAGGAAGCTTCATTCATACCATTAATTCCGATGGTAGAGAAATGGTTCTTCCAATATGTGCCGAAGTGCTGCTTAATATTTTCCAAGTAATACATGGAATATGGGTACAGCCGGTCATCAGTAAATTTTTCAATGATCTTGCGCTTTATTTCTAAACTATCTTTAGAAATATTCATCAGTTCAAAGACCTTGTCCTTGAATTCCTGCTTGCTTTTAGCCAGGTAGCCGATGCGAGCCAGGTTGATCGTGACTACACCCAAGGATCCTGTTAAGGGATTAGCACCAAATAGGCCGCCGCCGCGTTTTCTCAACTCCCGGTTATCTAACCTTAAGCGGCAGCACATGGAGCGCGCATCATCACGATTCATATCAGAATTAACGAAATTTGAAAAATATGGGATGCCATATTTAGCAGTCATTTCCCAGGCCGGTTTCATACACTCCCTGTCCCAGTCAAAATCCTTATCAATATTATAAGTCGGAATCGGAAAGCCGAAGACACGCCCAGAAGAGTCACCTGCCAACATAACTTCGGCAAAAGCCTGGTTAAACATGTCCATTTCCTTCTGAAAATCCTTATACTGTTCAGGCATTATTTCTCCGCCGATAATGACATACTCTTCGCCGATCATCGGGGATGGAGTCACATCGAGAGTAATATTGGTAAACGGGGTCTGAAAACCGACGCGAGTCGGCACATTGATATTAAACATGAATTCCTGCAAGCCTTGCTTAACGTCTTTGAAATCCAGTTTATCGTAACGGATAAACGGAGCCAGATAGGTATCAAAATTAGCAAAGGCCTGAGCTCCGGCTGCCTCACCCTGAAGCGTATAGAAGAAATTAATGATCTGACCAAGAGCACTGCGAAAATGTTTCGGCGCATTACTCTGTACCTTTTCACTAACCCCTCTAAAACCACGCAATAATAAATCTTTCAAGTCCCAGCCACAGCAATATGGTGCCAATAAGCCTAAATCATGTATATGAATCTCTCCGTTAATATGAGCTTGGCGGATATTTTCCGGGTACATCTTATCTAGCCAATAACGAGCAGAAATTGAAGAGGCAATATAATTATTCAAGCCCTGAACGGAAAAACTCATATTACTATTCTCTTTCAAACGCCAGTCAGCTCGACCCAAATAATCTTCCAAGAGCTTATTTTCAAAAGTTGAAGTATTGATATCACGCAACTGGCGGTGCTGATCGCGATATAAAATATAACCCTTGGCAATTTTAATCAACTTATTTTCAATCAGGATTTCTTCAACGATATCCTGAACCTCCTCAACCGCTGGAATAGTGCTCTTATGGAATTTCTGGTTCAAGCGCATAGTTACTTGATCTGCCAATTTTTTGGCCATATGCTGGTCATCAACGCCAACTGCAAGTGATGCCTTATGAATAGCATCCTTGATTTTATCCAAATCAAAGTCAACAATTTCTCCGGATCTTTTAATGAGTTTACTGATGTTTTCAGGCATAAGGTTATTTCTTTTCGTTAATTAATTTATTGAGTTCCTTGCGGAATTCTTGAGCATCCTTAAATGATTCATAAACAGAGGCGTAGCGGATATAGGCAATCGGATCGATTTTCTTAAGGTTTTTCATGGCCGCCTGGCCAACCTGGCGAGAGGTTATTTCTGGTTTCTTTAAGCGCTGCAAATCCCTTTCAATGGAATTGACCAGTTTTTTGAAACGGTCTTCGGTTATCGGTCGTTTCTCACAGGATTTCTTTAAGCCGTTAACCATCTTATCTCGGCTATACGATTCCCGCCGACCATCGCGCTTCACTATCACTAAGTCCAACAATTCGATTTCTTCATACGTAGAAAAACGGAAATTACACTTCAGACATTCACGGCGGCGCCTAATAGACAGGGCGTCTGGAGCTACTCGGGAGTCAACTACTTTTGTGTCCGGGAAGTAACAGATAGGACATTTCATAATTTGATAAAAACCTATATTTTGTGGCCTTTTAAAACATTGGCCACTAGATGTTGTATGTTAAGATATTTTAGCAAAATTCAACCACCTGGTAAATACCCGCGAGTTACGCTAACTTTTGTCTAAATACTCGGTGGAAAACTTTATCCACAGTAACATCAAAATAGTGTCAGGAGTTAAGAACATTAACTCGCTAAAATATTTACAAAACATAAGACAGATATGCGCAAGGACAGGAAAATGATAATCAGACAAATAAAAAAGACTATAACTTATAGTCACTTGTTTTGAACCTTTGCAAACTAATAATTCCTATCAATCTTGCGATAACTTTATCCCTGACTCCCCTAATATATGCAGCTCGGAAATCGCTCTAGTCAAGGCAACGTAAAGCAAGTCCCGATTAATCTTGCGCTTCTCTTGCGTTAGTTGTAGCGGCGTCCCGGTTTTCACTTCAAGCACAAAGGATTTTTCGTTAATACCAACCAGAAAAACCACATCGAACTCCACGCCTTGTGCCTCAGCCATACTCATGACATGAATATTCTTATCATTCTCAAACGCCTGGCGATGGGCTGCCAACCAATCACGATCTTTAGCTAAGATGCCGACAGAGACATCGCTTTTATCTTCCATAACGCCCTTAATAATAGAAATTTCTGCAGGAGCATCCATGGCTAAATGTTCAATCACCGGCGCTCCCTCCTTAATACCATCAGGAATATCAACCCTGTAGCCTAAGATTCCAATATACTCTAAGATACGGCGAGTATTGCGATAAACCTTTTGCAAAATAACCTGGCGCTCGGTATTAATAACTTCACCCATGTCGGCAAAGTTTTGGATGGTGCCTAATTGGACTTGTTGAGCCATATCGCCAACATAAACAACTGATTCTGTCGTACCACTGACACTAGACTTTATTAAGCGCAATTGTTCCGGCAAATAATTTTGAAATTCATCAATAATAGCCAGTGAATAGTTCAGAGAGATGAAGGCTATCCTTTTTTTAACACTGCCATCGGGTAGCTCTTCATAGAATTGGCGCTGACCGCCCAAACTGCCATTTTTCTGCAGACAGGCTTGCAATAAGATTGTCAGGTCAACCTTATCAAGAATATTGTCCTTGATTTGCTGGCTAAAAATATCCTGTTGAGCGGATGAGAAATATGGCTTATAGAAGTTCGCTAGAAATTCAAACGGCTTATCATGCCCTTCGCCTCGTACCTCACCGCCACGCAAAGCCGCCAACTTCGCATATTCATAGACATCCCCGAACTGACTGTCATCCCCGCCCCGAATTGCATAATTAACCTGAAGATTAAGAATAGCCAAAGCCCAATCAGAAAATGTGCTAATAGCCACATTATTTATTCCCAGTCCAGGCAGCAACGCGCTAAAATATTCCTTAGTGCCATTATCCTGAACCATTACTAAAGTGGTTTCGCTAGAAAAATCAGCGGCTAAATCTGGAGATTGCAGAAGATAAGCAACGCGATGGAGCGCCAAGGTCGTTTTACCTGATCCGGCCGGTCCGGAGATTAACATCGGCCCGATATGATAAGCACGAATAACCTGGTCCTGAGCTTTTTCCATTTGAGCGACGATTTCTGGCAAGACGAAACCAGTCTTACGATTTGAAAACTGATCTTGATAAACCAAAGTCCGCGGAAAGCCAATCGACTCAGTGGCCAGGAATTTTATCTCACCCTGAGCAATCATATATTGATCCTTGCGGAGAAGCCGCCCCTCTTGAATAACACCGTCCGGACGAACATAACTAACAGGACCGGGCGCTTCAAAGCGAATAGATGAGGCCGGTACCACCCAGGAATAGATTTCCGCCTCACTAAAACCGAATTTTCCGAAATACAAAGAATCGGGCAACTCCTTGCCGTCCATTAAGATATCGCAGCGGACAAAGAAGGGAGAATCCTTCAGATAACCCAATTCTTCGAGTCTGGCCTGGTTGAATTCAATCAACTGGCCGCCTACAATCCGATCGGCGCCATAACTCCGCGATCTCCGAGCTAAAGCAGTCGCCAGCCAGCTATCAACAGCCGTCATAGCCTCTTGAATAAGGCTGCCGGCCCTTGCCACCGCCGTCTTTGACTCTTGCAGGATGTTTGTCTTGTCCATATGGATAAAGATTAAAAAATAGGGCTTATTAGCCCTATTTTATATGAATCACGTAATTTTATCAACCCATCTTCTTGCGAATAAAAGCTGGCACACTGAGATCATCATCTTCGTCGAGCGTTGGCTTTTCCGCTTTCTTCTCTAAAGCTGGTTTAATCGGGATATTTTTGAAAACTGAGAATTTATTCTTATTTTTATCAATGTTTAAAGTTGAACTAGATTCTTGATCAGCATCTTTTTCAGCGATAAAGGAATTCGGGGTATAAGCCTTGGAAGACTCCCCTTTAGCGCTCTTGCCATGACCGTCAAAACCGGTAGCTACCACAGTAATTTTAATAGTATCCTTCATCTTTTCATCAACCACCGCGCCGAAGATAATCTTAGCGTCCTCATCAGCCGCTGAAGTAATAACCTTAGCCGCCTCACTGACTTCAGTCATGCTCAAATCAGGACCGCCGGTAATCGTAAAGACGATGCCTCTGGCGCCGTCAATGGACATATCCAGTAAGTTAGAGTTAATAGCGTCCTTAGCGGCCTCTATAGCCTTATTTTCGCCTGTAGCAGTACCAATACCCATGAGAGCGGAGCCCGCATTGGCCATAACTGCTTTGACATCGGCAAAGTCGGCATTAATAATACCCGGAACGGTAATAATTTCCGCAATTCCCTGCACGCCTTGGCGCAAAATGTCATCAGCAATCTTAAAAGCATCTAAGAGAGAGGTGCGCTTATCAATAATCTGTAATAATTTATCATTGGAAATAGTGATAATCGTATCAACCTTGTCTGCAAGTTCAGAATAAGCGCGATCAGCGATATTTTTCCGCTGTCCGCCTTCAAACATAAAAGGCTTAGTCACCACCGCGACAGTCAAAGCGCCTAAATCTTTAGCAATCTGAGCAACGATAGGAGATGCGCCGGAACCGGTACCACCACCCAAGCCGCAAGTGATAAAAACCATGTCACAGTCTTTCAAGACTTCTCTGATTTCATTCTGAGACTCCTCAGCTGCTCCTTTGCCAAGATCGGGATTCATGCCGGCGCCTAAGCCGCGAGTGACAGTCTTGCCGATATGAATTTTCTCAGCCGCCTTATTATAATGCAAAGCCTGGACATCAGTGTTGATGGCCACGAAGCCGACGCCTTTGATGCCATTAGCAATCATGCGGTTAACAGCGCTACCGCCGCCGCCGCCGACACCAACAACTTTTATCTTAGCGAATGTTTCGATTTCTGGTTTAACTTCAGCCATACATTTCTTCTATGTTAAATTTTTTTATTATCTTCAACCGGTCTGCCTATTGATGAAAGTCTTTATTTCGGCATGATCTTATTCCACAAGCCTTTTGTTTTTTCTAAAAGTCCGCTGAAATTCTGTGATAAATTAGCGGCATGACTAGAAGTTGTCTCGGTTCTACTCCCCCAGACAACCAGTCCTAAAGCTGTTAAAAATTCCGGCGCCTTAACCTTATCAATAATCACGTTAATATTCTTAGCTGCCCCCAAGGCTGCCGGCAAGCGTAATTTTTTCTTGGCTGCCTCAACTAAGCCCTCAAGATCAGCCCCGCCGCCGACAAAAATAATACCAGCCGGAAGCATACCGGAACGATCGATGCGCTTAAACTCATTATCAACTTTATCAAAAATTTCTTCAACCCGAGCACTAATTATTTCCGCGAGATACTTACGGGAAATAATACTGATATCATCATTAATCTCTTCTTCTTTAACTAATTGGCTGACGTCAACATCATCTTTCGTTTCGTTCTCATCAACTACCGCCGTCCCATATTCACGTTTGATCCTTTCAGCTAAATTAATCGGGCAACGCAGACCGATAGCGATATCAGCGGTGATATGTTCTGAGCCAATCGGTAAAACCGCGGTATGGATAAGATTACGGTCTTCGTAGATTGCCAGACTGGTGGTTGAAGATCCTAAATTTACTAAAGCCACCCCCAGTTCCTTTTGCTTAGTGCTTAAGACTGCTTCCGCTGCCGCTAAAGGAGCAATTACCAAATCTTCAATTTCTAAACCGGTCCGATAAATAGCTTTAGTTAAATTCTTAATCTGGGTACTGAGGCCCTGGACAATTAAAGTCTCAACTTCCAAGCGAATACCATTCATCCCAATTGGATCTTTAACATCACCCTGATTATCAACGCCAAACTTTATGGGAATTACATGCAAAATTTCATAATTAACCGGAACTGCTAACGCGCGGGCGGCTTCAATCGCGCGACTGACATCATTTTCATTAATTTCGCCATCGCTACGCCCAACTGCCACTACACCCTTAGAGCGTTCGCATTTAATATAGGGGTCATTAATACTGACCCAGACGCGAGAAATAGGCACACCGACCAAGCGCTCCGCTTTTTCCAGACACGCCGAAATTGAAGAAGTTGTTTCTTCAATGCTATTGACGATTCCTCGGCTAACGCCAGATGTCGGGACGGAAATCGCGCCGATAATTTGTAACTCATCACCGGCAGGTCCGGCAATCCGCTGCCCAATCACTAAGCGAATAGAAGTGGAACCGATATCCAATCCGGCGATAACATTATCTTTCATAGCTTTTTATACTTTAAATAATTGCTGTTAATATTATACAAAATTTCTGAGAATTAGACAATTCTTAGCGGCCGGAGAATAACCCCATATACCAGGTAATTATTTTTTCTCCCCAAATTAGGGTAATAATAGCCCCGGTTGCCAAAAAAGGTCCGAGAGCAATTCGGGACTTCCATTTTTTCTTGGACCTATAGACCAAGATTAGACTGACAATGGAGCCAATTCCATATGACAAAACCATAATTAAGAGCAAAAGACCGCCACTGGGAAAAGCCGCGCCCAAAAAAGCACCGAGCCAGATATCACCCTCGCCGATTCCCTTTTTTTTAGTCAAAAAGTATTGAATCAGGTAAAAAACAGCCCCGACTGCTACAAAAAATACATTTACCTGCCACGAAATACCTAAGAATATATTCAGTCCCAGAATTAGTAGTCCCATTACCCAGATAACTCTCGTCGGTACTAACTGCCAGCGCAGATCATAGACAAAAATAATAACCAGAGTCGCAATCAGTAGCCAGTCCCTAATCAAGAGCCAAGAAAATTGCGGGCTCAAGTAGTCATTACGAAACGCGAGCCAAAATAGACAGGCGGTGACAATTTCCACTAAAGGATACTGGAAAGAAATCTTTTCCCGGCAATGGCGACACCTGCCCCGCAAAAACAAGAAGCTAAGTACAGGAATATTATCGAACCACTCAATGAGATGGCGACATTGCGGGCAATATGACCTTCCGCCCAGTGTTTCCTCTTTGTATAATCGCCAGATAAAGCAATTAAGGAAGCTCCCGATAATTAATCCAAAGGCGAAAGCAAAGACAGAAAAGAGCGCTGTGATGGGATATTGAAAATACATAAATTATTTTTTGAATCTATTTAACATTTTATATGGGTACCGAATTATTTTCAAGACTGACCCAGATAGAAAATCATCAGTATGATGATATAGACAGTATAAATCCCGACCCAAATAAAAATTGTAGCGTCCCTGACGCCACGATGCCAGCAAGCTAGCCCCGTCAGGCACGTTTTCCAAAAAAGATTTAATAAACTTAAGGACTGGAATTAGTATTAATCCAGCATGCCGGCGGGAAAAACTATAGACGCGGCGCAAGTCATCTTCATTGGCTTGAAAATTATCCATTTCTTGATATGTTTTTAAGATATATTGCGCCTGAATTCTGGAACGCTTCTTTTGACTAATCCAATACTCTGCAGATTGGTAATCCCGCTGCAAATGATCCAGCACATAATCGCTTTGAGCAACGCGACCGCGTGTCTGCCAGACAAGATGAGGAATGGGAAACCAAAACAGATTTTTTTTTCTGAACAGAACGGGCTTATACTTAATAACATTACCAAAACCTCGGTCTGACCAGAGAAAAGAATAAGCGCTAATGTCCAATTTATGGGCGTCCGCCACTAAGCTGCGTAAATTCGTTCGTAATTGTTCTGACAAACATTCATCGGCATCAATGCGGATTATCCAAGCAAACTGCGTTTGGCGGATTGCGAAAATCAGATGCGCCTCCATGATACCGAAATGCGGTCGAATAAATATCCTGGCCCCGAACTCACGGCAGATATTCAGAGTCTCGTCTTGGCATGGTCCGTCATGAACAACTATAATTTCATCAACGGCTCCCCGCAAACTTTCCAGGCAACGACGGATACTGAGGGCTTCATTATAAACTACCAAACAGGCAGATATTTTATCAAACTGATCAACCATACTTTTATTTTAATATAGACTCTTTCAGATTCTTGATTTCAGGGTTATTGGGAGATAGCCGGGAAGCATCATCAAGATACTGGAGAGCTTTTTGGCGATTGCCTTGTTCATTATAAAGAATAGCCAACAAGAAAGACCATGTATAATCACCGGGGTTACGAGCCAAACCATGTTTTGTGTAAATAACAGCTTGATTAATATTACCCATTAAATAGTAAGTATCAGCAAGGCTTTTCATTAGTACAAAGTCGGCCGGATTATTGGCATAGGCAGATTGATAGAACTTTGCGGCTGCGGGATAATTATTATCTTGCAGATACAAATCTGCAATACTCTTACTGATAGCATAAACATACATCCTAATATTGTTTAAGTGCTGCTTATTTAAACGGCCGTCTGAAGTATCAGGAATATTTAACAGTGCCATATTGTAGGCAATAACTGCCTCATTCCGCTTACCCTCATGTGCATAAATGCTTGCCTGTTCCATATAAGCCAGCGGCCAGAAAGGACTCAGAGCTATAACGCTATCAATATAAGAATGCGCTTGCTTATAGTCGCCAAGCACATTATTAATTTTAGCTCTAGCTATTATATTTTTATAACCAGACCGTGGCAAACTCTCTTCAACTGCTTGCAATTTCTGCGCCATTACTAATCGAAGCGTCGAATCTTCTATTGATGGAAAAATAACACTCAAGTGTTCAGCCCAAAAATAGTCATAGGATTCCTGGTCAACTGAATTAATGTGTTGTGCTTTTATCTGCGAGTCGAGCGCCAAGGCCGAAAAATAATCTTTCTTTGCAAAAGTGTAATATACTTTATTAAAATAATAATCTGCGACTAATGAATGAAATATTGAGATGACTTGCCAAGAAATCAAAGCGCAAAAAATGATTACCAGAGATACGCGGCCTATCAGGCAAGGACCAGCTAATATCCCCTTAGCTTTCGCCCCAGCAACTAAAGTCTCCTCGTTAGATAGGTATCTAGGAATGTAATTAAGGATTATGATAAGCGCAAAATATAACCAGAAATAAACTTCACCGCCAATGATCGTGAAACTGAATAGCAATGAAAATAGATAAGCGGAGACGCCGATAACTAAGGACAAGTTTAAGACAGCGTGATTATGATGACGGATATTTTGCCGCGCCAATGAAAAGAAATTAAAATATAGAATGACAAAAAGCAGTAAGCCGAAAGCGCCGCTGGTTATTAAAATATCCAAAACAATATTATGAGCTCGATCCGATGACTGTCCGACATCTCCCGTCACCGCCCAGTCTGCTTCATAATACTGAATGAAAATTTCACCCCCGCCTTCCAAGCCGTAACCAAAGAACGGCCTATTACCAATTACATCAGCAGCCGCCCGATAAAAATTAGCTCTAGCACCGACACTGCCGAAATCAAAGTCAAGGATATCTCCAATCCGCCCCGGCCTAAAAGCATTCGCAGTTATCATCAGGGCGAAAGAAAATACCAAGAAACCAACTGCTAGCACAATTTTAAATCGTCGAGACCAAGCCGCCATTACAAATACATACAGCAGATAAACAAATAACCCAAAAAGAAAAGCCAGCATGCCCCCGCGACTGCCTGTTAAGAATAAACAAAGCAATTGTGCGGCCACGGCCAGAATTAAGAAAAATTTAAGCAGCCAGCGGTGCGAACAATAAATCAAATAGATGGTGATAGGAATAACCATGACCAACCAGGAAGCCAGAAAATTTGGCTGGCCCAGAGTCGAAGAAATCCGACCAGATTCAAAAGCGGCCTCAGGAAAAAAAATAAAATCAATACCCAAAATTTGCAGTAAGCCATAAATTGATGATATTGTAACAGCCACTGTAATCGTTACTAGAACTCTATGGATTCGTGCTGCCAGAATTACGCGGTAATTACCTAACTGACTGCCCTTGACCAAAAGATTGAAGCTGACCAACGCGAACCAGACAAGATAATATATATAGGATAACAGACCTGCCTTCCGTTCAACGATACCGTAAAAGCTGAGTGTTGGATTATTAGAAAAGAGGATGGTAAAGCTCAAGCCGATCAGAAAAAACATTGGCACTAGCCAATATTTTTTAAACAACCGGGCGGCCTCCTGAAAACAGCCTGGAGCAAAAAATATGCGCAAAACTGAAAAAAAACCTAAAATTAGAACTAACAGCTTAAAAATTAAAAATTTATTAAACTCAAAAACATTGTAAGTAGGGAAAATATAGGCAAACCAAAGAGGCACTATCAAAATGACAGCCAAATAGGATGTTTCAACTAACAAATCAAGGATACCTGGCCATGAAATTCGATATTTCAGCTGCCTTAATCTAATTCCCCACGAAATTTTCATATAGAATAGTATAGCATTTAAAAAAAAATCCGCCATTAGCCGAAGCTGCAGACGGATTTTTATAAATATCAGAGATATTATTTTCTTCCCCGGGTAATATTATCCCAGACCACTAAAACTGGACTGGCGATAAAGATTGAGCTGTAAGTGCCGACAAAGATACCGACAATCAGGGCTAGCGCGAAATCTTTAATAGTTTCACCGCCAAACAGGAGAATGGCAACCAAAGCTAAGGTTGAAGCTACTGATGTATTGATTGAACGGGTAATAGTCTGATTGACGCTACGATTAATAGTGTTTTCGAAGTCTTCCTGACTCTTCGGTAAGTTCTCCCGGATACGATCGAAAACAATAATAGTATCACTGACGCTATAACCGAGTACGGTCAGAACGGCGGCAATAAACGGAGTATTGATTTCGACGCCGTAGAAATGACCAAGAACAGAGAAGACACCGAGAATAAAGAGAATATCGTGAATCAGAGCGACAATCGCAGCTACGCCGTATTTCCATGAGGCCACCGGCTTAGAAACTTTTTTAAAGGCCCAAGAGATGTACAAGATAATCATGACAAAAACAATCGCGATAGCGTTAAAAGACTTGCTCTTAAGCTCCTGGCCGATACTGGCACCGACGGCATCAAACTGCAATTCCTTAACAGGAGCTTTAGTCTTAGCAACCGCCAACGTATTCAAGCCGTTTAAAACAGCCTGATGAGCATCTTCAGAGCTCTCCTTAAACCTAAGAATGACTGAATCATTAGTAGGCTGCACGACTAAGCCATGCAAATCGACGCCTTTCAGACTATCCTGAACTTCTGTGACTGTCGGCTGATAGTTATTAAAGCCAACCTCCAATAAACTGCCACCGGTAAAATCAACTCCGAAATTTAATCCCCAGAAAATCAAAGCGAGAATTGATGCGATAGCTGCCAAAGAAGAGAAAGATAAGAAGAATTTTCTTTTTTGGATTATTTTATAAATCATATGTTTGGATTATTATTTATTCTCTATTTTTGAACGGCTAACCCCCAAGAGCCAAGTTCTCTTCTCCAACCATTCGCCCAAGATAACTACAAATAAAGTATGAGTAATAACAATGGCGCTGAATAAGGAGACAGCGGTACCGATAAATAAGGTGGTGCCGAAACCTTGAACGGCTGAAGTACCGAAGAACATAAGGATTAAGCAGGTCAGAATAATAGAGACATTGCCGTCGCGGATTGACGGCCAGGCGCGCTTAAACCCGTCGTTGACTGCCTGGCGCACTGACTTGCCGGCTTTTAACTCTTCTCTGGTTCTGGAGAAGATCAGAATATTAGCATCAACAGCAATACCAATAGACAGAATGAAACCGGCTACGCCAGATAAAGATAAGGTGATTGGTCTTAAAGCATAGAAGAACAGTAGTAATCCGATAACCGTAAAGAGAATAGCTAAGGTGCCGTCAAAAATCTTTAATTCACTAAAAGTATAGAAGATTAAACCAACCATCACGATTACCATGCCTAAAGCCAGCCAAATAGGCAGAGCCTTGAAGATAGCCAACACTGTTAAGCCATAAACCAGTAAGGATATAACGGACAATAACCCAGGCAAGCGATAATAAAGAATCATGAAAATAGAGACAAGTAATAAACCAACTAATCCGGCCATCATACTGTTATCAATCGATTTTGACCCCAAACTGGCCTCCACAGTCTTTTGAGAAATTAAGGTAATCGGCACTGGTAAAGCACCAGAATTCAACCTCGTTACTAGTTGTTTAGCTTCCTCAACATTAAAGCGGCCAGAAATCGAAGCTTGGCCTCCGGTAATTTTTTCATTGACGTTAGGGGCGCTAATAGCATAGCCGTCAAGGAAGATTGCTATCGGCTTACCAATATTGCGAGCGGTAATCTCTTCGAATAACTTGGCGCCTTCAGCGTCAAATTCCAAAGACACTTCCGGAGAACCGTCATTAGGATTGAACTGAACAGATGACCTCTTTAAATATTTTCCGGTAAGCTCAGTATTTTTCCAAGTTTCTAAAGCACTGGCGTCCATCACGGCTGTGCCAGAAGCATCAACTTTAAGAGCCTGAGGGGCTTGACTTTGCTCCTTAAATTCTAGAATTGGAGTATCGCCAATTGTTTTAATAGCTTCCTTAATATCCTTAATGCCGGCGAGTTCTGCAATAATGCGATAATCGCCGTTAGCGCTCTTATTAACCTGAACCAACGGTTCACTGACACCAAAAGCGTTGACGCGGTTTTCAATGACATCGCGGACGGACTCCATAGCATCAGCCTGATCGGCAGAAGCAATAGTGCTGACGTCAGCCGAATAAACCAGATGGGCTCCGCCCTGAAGATCTAAGCCTAAACTGTAAGGCAATTCATTAATAACTGGAAGAACAATGACGTTATTGGTCTTATTGGCTAATTGCTTAACCAAGTTATTGTAAACATGGCCTCCGGACGCTAATCCGACTGTAATTGCGAAGATGAAGATAACCCCTAAAACCCACCAAGCTCTGGCGCGAATAGACAATTTTGAGAATTTTTGGATAAGTGACATATACTTATTTTATATTAGCTTAAACTGGTTTTATATTAGAATAACTAGAATAATAAATCAAGCCGAACTAGACTTTACAAAAAGTCATTTTTAGTTTATAATTTAGTTTACCAATAATAATCAAAATATACAAAATTATGCCATTAATACCCACAGTTATTGAAAAAGACGGCCAAACAGAACGGGCTTACGACATTTATTCTCGACTTTTAAAAGACCGGATAATTTTCCTCGGAGAAGCCATTGATGACCACGTTGCCAATATCGTGATCGCCCAATTGCTATTTCTGGACGCCGAAAACAAAGATGCTGACATCAAATTTTACATAAATTCCCCGGGCGGATCAGTAACAGCCGGCCTGGCTATTTATGACACCATGCAATACATCAAGTCCGATGTTTCCACAATTTGTGTCGGCTTAGCGGCCTCCATGGCCTCCGTCTTATTAGCTGCCGGCAAGCCCGGTAAACGGTTCGCCTTGCCCAACAGTGAAGTCATGATCCATCAAGTCATGGGTGGCGCCGAAGGCCAGGCCTCCGACATTAAAATCAGAGCCGAGCATATCCTGAAAATCAAAGATAAAATGAATAAGATTTTAGCGCACCACACCGGTCAAAAAGTCGCCACAGTGGAAAATGACAGCGACCGTGACAATTATATGAGCGCCGACGAGGCCATGAAATACGGCTTGATTGATAAAGTAATCGGCAAAATTAAATAATAATAAAGATTCTGCACATAAAATCTGGTCTGAACACCAGATTTTTTGTTATAAAAAAGCCATCGTTTTAGTAACGACGGCAGAGCAATCAACACGGTAATCAAATATTCTAATCCTTTTTTTGACGACATATTTCAGTCTTAGAACACTTATTCAGCTGAGTCTTTGCAGGACAGGATTGGCAAACTCCACTTATTTTTTTCTTTTCCGAATTATCAATAAGCCAGCAAATTAAACAAGTAATTATTCCCACTAAAACAATACCGAAACTTCGCTCACTAATCCCAATAACAATGAGCACGACCAACACGATAAAACCCCAAATTTTCATTATTATTCTAATTTAAATGTTAAAAGACTTGAAAAATATTTAGACTAGCTAACAGTCCTACTTAATAACCAGAGAATTAAGCATTAATTTATAAATATTCGGATAAACGAGTCGTCCGCCCACTGCCGGAATATAAGAAACAACGTAGATATTAGCATGCTTAGCATCCGTCAAATAAAAATTCAGGTTATCAGCGCCCATAACCCCTTCCCAACCATTTAGAGTAATTATTTGATTACTACTAACAGCAGCCGGCGAAAAAGCACTCTCATACCAGCTTTGAATGCCTGACTTATCAGGATTATCTTGAACAGAAATTTGAATCAAGGAATCCTCGGGAGCTATAAAGACAGCCGTTGCCTCTTCAGCCAAAGATTTAATTTGCCAGGTGCTCGGATAAAGTAAACTATACTTATATGCAGTATTAGTGTACTTAGTTAAATTGGCATTAGCAGACAAAGGACCACTACCGGCCGGATTAAAGCCTTTGGAAATTTCGGTAGCATCATTAAACTTATCTCCGTCAGAATCTGCTAATGTAGCAGATGTTCCCATAACCAACTCCTCGTCATCAGTTAAGGTGTCAGTGTCAGTGTCCAAGACAGGAGGTAAAATTTGTCCGTCCTGGCCGGTCAGATCCTCATTCATTAAAGGAGTAGTGGAAGCGACGGCGACTAATTCCAGTGCGGTAGTCGTGGCCATAACAACTGGCGTTGAAGTAGGAACCGGAGTAATAACGGTTTCCGTGGTGGTGTCTTTTTTAACTTCCGTCACAAGCGGTATAGTTGAAGTCGGCTTATTCTTATTGGCAGTCGGAGAAATAATAAATCGATAACTCAAATAAACAAGAGCACCGATGACAATTGCGCCAAAAATAATAATGATAAAGCCCACCATCTTGAAGTTCTGTTTCTGGGGAATTGGTGTTAGTCCGAACCTGCCCTCATTAACCTTCGGGGTACCGGAAAAATTCCCAGAGATCCTGGCATGGCTCGGCATGTTATGGACAATCAAGTCATGACTAAAAGATGAAGCCACCGGCTCCACAGACGCAATCTGTTTTTCCTTTTTTTTACCAAACATAACTTATAAAAGCTTTATTGCCAAAATAAAAGGATAGCCAGCAAAATCATTAAGCCTGCTATCAATAACCCAAGGAACAGCCATTTTTTAAATTGACTGTCGGATGTTTGCGGCATCGTGTGCAAATTCAAAGACACTCGCGGAAAATTACGAGAGCTAATGAAAGCGCTGGTGCGAGGACGAGGCTTATTATTTATTGTACCGCTGATCATAATATTATTTTACCTCCGGGACTGTCTTAGACGCTGGCGCACCTCCTGAAAGTTTAGCGCCGACAAGATTAGGGTCATAACCGCCTTTAACTTCGGCACCATCCAAGTAGCTGTCACCGTCGGTATCCGCACTCAAAGGATTAGACTTATAGATTTTCACTTCTTCGTAATCACTTAAACCGTCATTATCAGTATCGATAATATTAATATTCGTGCCAGCAATTTGTTCTTCAGCGTCGCTTAAGCCATCAGTATCAGAATCTACATTAGAGGTGACGGCAGTTGAGCTGGCCATGTTAGCAGTTGAAGTCGCAGAAGTGTTTACGCCGGGAATAAGCGGCGTTTCCATGGTTGAAGTTGCGACGGAATTAGTAGTTTTTGTTTCAACAAAGGAACCGCTCGGAGTTTCTGAGGTCTGTGTTGAAGGCGTCTCCTCTTTTACAACAACATTAGCTTTTTCCGTGGAAGCCGGGGCCATTAAGAATTTTGTATAAACAAGATAGGAACCAAGGCCGAGAACAATCACAGCAATTGCAGTAATTATTATCTTAAACATTTTATCCTTTCCTTTTTTATCAGCAGCAATATTATTAAAGTCGTCAGATGTCAAACCTATCTTCTGAGTATTAATTTCTGCACCGACTGACGCCTTTGAAGGATTAAGAGGTGAAACAGACGCGTTGCCCTGAGCTTTATCAGTCTCAGCGAAAATGTCGTCCACTACTTGATGATTTTGACTACCAGAGTTGTTTAAATCGTTAAACATATGCTTTCAAAAATTTATTATTCTTGTTCTTATTATAGTATATAAATTCCCCTTTGCCTAGAAAGAAATTATTTTGGCAGAGAAAAAAAATTTCTCTACTATTTATTCTCCACTATTTGCTGGCGCGGACTGATTGGAGCGACATTAGCCGGATCGGCCACAACGTCATAATCATTATTAATTAGCTTATAAACTGTCGGAGTGCCACTCGCATCACGGTTAAGAACCTGAGCCTTAATGTTATCGGATAGCTTGAACTGAGCTTTCTCTGCAGGAGTTAAAAATTCTGGCTTAGGCAAATCTTTTTTTCCGCCACTGTTAATATTATCAGAACCTGGAGTTTTCCAGTTGATAAGAGTCAGTATGAAGGCGAAAATAATGATAACTGCGCCGACCGCGATAAGAATGATATTTTTTTTAGTCATAACCATACAGGAAGAATTATATTACTAATAACATGTATAAGGAATGGCGATGCCGCCTACAGCATAGCATTGGGGAGAAAATGTACTCATATCAGTGAAGTTACCGCACATAGGTGCCGGACCGTTAGGCCAAGAGCAAACCAGGTAGGCCGGTGTCGTACATCTAAATGAGAACTGACAAGAATTATCACTACAAGTTCCTGAAGTCTTACAAAGATTAGCCGAGACCAGCGCACTGCAGTCAGCATTAGTATTGCAATTGCATGAAGCTGTAGTGTATTGCGCAGCGCCGCCAGTGCAGCCAGCTGGGTAAGAAGCAGTTACTGATCTGTATTTGTATCCGCCTGAACAGCTACCCCAAGCACTATAACCATACGAAGTGCAAGTAGACGCATATGTACAGTTTTGAGTGGTTAACGGCGTGCCAGCGCAGCCTGCCGGGGTATGAGTCTCTGAAACAGTCTGGGTGCCGTTAGGCTGACAAGCCTGAGTTGGGGTATAAGTATAGGTACAGGCCGGGGCTGTATAAGTGCAGTCCTGAACAGTTAGCGGAGTCCCAGCACACCCGGCCGGAGTGTGAGTTTCGGAAACAGTTTGCTTACCGTTCGGCTGACAAGCTTGAGTAGGAGTATAGGTATAGCTACAAGTTGGAGTAGGAGGGCAGGGGTCAATTCTTGGACCGCCACCTGGTGCTATTACGACATTAGGTGACGAACATGAAGTAGCAAAAGCGCTGGGATTTATACAGCCAGATGGAACAATGGGATTAGAACAGACGCCATACCAAGCAGAATTCCATACAGTAGCAGGGCATTTTCCTGGAGCATATGAACATGATCCATTAGTACATGTTCCTGCTGTGGAAGTACAACAGACATTATTTGCGCATCTATTACAATCAGAATTAGTAACACATTCCGGCGAGACGCAACCTTCGCCAAGTTGCGGGGTGCCACCGACACAGCCGGCTGGCAGCGATGAAGTTACTCTGTGTGACCGATAATTATTAACACAAGCACTCCATGGACCATATGTAAAGCTAGAACAGGTCGCCGGACAATCAGACGGACAATTAGCATTAGTTTCACTAGCGCTCGGGTCGCATGTGCCATTGCCACAGCAAGATGTAGTTAATATGGGATTACCAGCCGTGCAGCCAGGTGGCGTGGTACCATTTATAACGGTGCGGTGTAATAAGCCGTCTATACAGGTCCCAAAAGGAGTGTAATTCCAGGCTGTACAACGGCAATCTTCGGTTGTTACCGACGGTCCACCGGTGCACCCTGCCGGGAATGAATTTTCTACGTTCCTGGTCTTAACGCCGTTAATACAGGCACCGAAATCAGAATATATCCAGTTATCGCATGGCACTGGAGGATAAGTGCAAGTTTTTACTAAATCGGCTGTCGCACCAGTACATCCCGGAGGGTTTGAGCCAGAAACTGTCCGAGTGCTAATGCCGGCACTATTACAAACAGTCCAATTAGTATAATTATAAAAACAATCGTTAGAAATGGCGCTGTCAAAACTGTAACGACAGTAAATGGTTCTACCACCATTAACACCAGTCGCCCAAATTTGCTTAACACCTTGAGATGCCAGGGCATTTCCAGTATCAGATTCAGTCATTCTAGCGGCAGGCCAAGATGAGTCATTAAAACCAATAGATGTCCAGCTTGTACCGCTTTGGGCAGTGGCTGTGCATTTCCAGGTTCCGGTCTCGGTCGTTGTCATACTGGCACATGGTTCCTGGTTTAAGGTGGCAGCTAAACCGTAATAGCCGTCGACATCAACAGCCTTGATCGCGATAACATTCTTACCCGGCTCAACATTGACTGAGAATTTCTGGACAGCCTTCCAACAACAACCGCTATTAATAGTATTGGCACTATCAGGAGAGAGGCAGCCATCTTTACATCCCTGCGCTTCAGTTGTTACAACCCGCGACCCATTAAAATATGTAGTATGGTAATTATCAACACTGACCTGGATATTAGCTGCGGTCGGACAGCATTTACCGAGTTTCGCACTGCAAAGTTTTTCACCTTCGCACACCCCGCATAGCCCCCCGCAAGTGTCAGCACCACATTCCTTCCCTTCACATTGAGGCAAGCAGCAATTACTATCTAAGGTTGAGCAAACCTCGCAGCCAGTTTTATTATTTTTACAACTTTCCTTATTAGAATCACATAACCCGCAAGTATCGCCACAGCCGTCAGAGCCGCAACCCTTACCGACGCAATTCGGAACGCATGGACAAACACCGCAATCAACTTGGCAATTACTGCAGTTTTCCATCTCCTGTCCATTAATCGAGGCCTGGCAATAGGTATCGCCGCAATAACCTCCGCCATCAATTGGAGACTTGAAGGTGCAATAGGTGTTGGTGAGGATAGGGTTAGGGGTTAATGAACCGACGCCAGTCATACAACCATATTGGATGTCACTCTGAGGTGAAACAGTAGTAGCAACTCCCTGGGCGCCATCGCAATCTTCATAGCCGTCATTGTAGACTCCGCCCCGCCCTTCGGTATTAGGAGCTTGTTTGATGCCATCACCACAATAATTATTGACCTTCAAATTAAATATCTTGGTGCTCGAAGCGCCATATTCATTAGTTGCCTTGATAGTAATCGGTACGAGAGCCGGTTCAATAGATGATTGTCCGGATAAGATTAGGCTAGCATTGCCGCTCAAAGAGAGACCAGCCGGTAAACCAGCAGCTTGATAAGAGATGGTATGGTTCCCTTGTGCTTTAGTGCCGATTTCGCAGATATAGTCATTGTTTCGACGTACTTGGCTCGCACAATCGAAATTGAGTTGCGGCTGCTCGACTATGATCTTCACCTTAAAATTCTTCGGAAAGACGACTCCACTCTTGTCAGTCAGATTAATCAAGTAGCTAATGGTCGTATCTTGATAGAATTTATTAGAGGTAGGGATCAGGCCGGTATAAGTCACCTTGTAGTTATTGCCGGCAGATGGTGTTAGTGTTCTTGATAGTCCCAGGCCATTTAAAATGTCCGGATTACCGGCGGATTTAGCGACGGTATAATTCGGGCTAGCGTTAAGATTCTTGCCTGAGAAATTAAAATTATAGTTATACGGCACAGTCGGGTCAAGGACATATTCAGAATCAGCCGCTTCAATCCGAGGGGCATCAGCTAAAATAGTGATTTTAGTGGTAGTTGATAAAACACCACCGAGGCCATCAGAAACTGTCAGGCCAATAGTGTAAGTTCCGGGAGCCGGAGCCAGGGCGGCGTAAACAGCTTTTTGAGATGGGTCGCTCGTATCTTTGAGTGATGCCCAGGCCGGACCGGTAATGGACCAGGTCATCGGATTATTTTCTAAATCGATAACTTTAAAAAAACCGCTGAATTCTTTGTTGGCCTGACCGACTAAAAATTGGTCAATTAGTTTCGGAGCGGTATTCTGAGCTTGACCGCCGGACACGATACCGGTCGCCGTCACACAAGCGGAGCTAGCTGGATCAAGCGGAGAAAAATGATAGCCGAGGCTGGTATCGCGACTTTCCATGACAGCGCATAGATCATAGCGGGAGCCGTTAGCATCACTTGAGTAGGCGAAAGCATAGCTGCCGGCCGGTAAAGTCAAGGTGCCGCTGGTTGGGTTAAAGACGAATTTCTTCAAATCGGCATTCCAGCAAGTCTTGGCATCATAACCGACGCAAGGACCGAGGCGGTTAATGGGATCGGCAAAAGTCTGACTGACAGCGACAGTGGATAATAATGACTGAGTCCAGCTCGGCCAGACTGATAGACTGTGATTAGCGAGATAGGTGCCGGAGGTTAGGCGGGGATAGGAATTATTGCGTTGTTTGTAATTAAAAAGGGCTTCTTTTAATTCGGCTAATTGTCCGACTCGCTTGATATCGCGAGTAATTTTAGATTTCACACTTGAGCAAAAAAGATTATTCGGACAATCAGTATCTACTAAACAATTTTTCTTAGTTTTCAAAAGGCAGGAGCTGGAAGCAATACCAGCCGAGGAAGTGGCGCAATACTGGGTAGCGGTGCAATCGGCATCAGAGTTACAGGCAGATGCAGAAATGGAGCAATCCGGAGCAGAACCTGGTGCTTCGGCAATATTATTATTAAATTTCCAGTGAGAGACGATTTGACCGAGAATATCAACAGTCTTAGCGGCTGATTCTTGGTTATATGAGATAAGATAGATATTGGTATAGACGGAACGGGTGGCGGCATCGACATTGGCGGCATTAACATAGACAGTTCGACCATCGCGAATAGCCTCATAGCCATCAACAACGAGAGCTTGAGGTGAACCTTGAAATCCTTGAGCTTCATACCAGCGAGCGATACTGAAGTGATCGGGATTGGAGATGATGCGGACGGCGATGGCGTCGGAGTCAG
>VFKX01000075.1 GCA_009885285.1 Candidatus Falkowiibacteriota bacterium | reverse complement strand
CCTGCTTGTCCGTCTCCATGCCAACATAATTCTTTATAGCAATAGCTTGTTTGGTCTTGGCATTGCGCGCCATTTTCCAGTCCAGGACATATCGCTATGTTTGTCGTGCAGTCGCCGTAGGCTGTTTGGATAATATGATCCGGACAGTAGCCAAACTTTCCGCTACCGGCCATTATTGTAAAGGTCGTGTGCAAATCCCCAGTATAGCCTGGAGGTTTTTCAATCTTATTGGTACAAGTTCC
This sequence comes from Candidatus Falkowiibacteriota bacterium, assembly GCA_009885285.1. GTDB lineage: Bacteria > Patescibacteriota > Patescibacteriia > Patescibacteriales > UBA12465 > UBA12465. The sequence goes on along the minus strand of VFKX01000075.1, from coordinate 7,080 downwards.
GCCTGGCATTTTTACAGACGTGCAATAATTGTAACCCCACCCGTTATCATATGAGCAACAAAAGTAAGAACCTACTTTAGCGGCTATGCATTCAAATTTATTATTTGGAGCTGCTGCTGTGTTAGTGCATTGCGCCCCATCATCACAGACCTGTTCTTTGGGGCATTCACCTTTGGCGTCAGGCGGAGTATTGCCGGTCTTAGGATTACAGCAGTATGAAACTTTGGGAATACTTAACGTATAAATGGCTTTAAAATTAAGTAGCTCCGGATTAACGGTATTAAGGATAATCCAGGAACTGAATAGTATCCCTATGCCGATAATGCTTCCGACGATTAACTCCTTGGCTTGGCCGACTTTACCGGAATCGCCTCCGGAAGTCAGCCAAAGAATACCGGCAGCCATCATTACAATGGCGGCGATAATGCCGGCAATAGCTAAACCATAATCATATAAAGCAACAATATAGCGCGCTAGTAAGTCGCTTTGCATTTTTCCGGATGCCGGGTCGAAGGTAGCTAGTTGGCTGGACAGTCCGGGAATGGGAATTTGCGGCTGAAATATTAATGGCCTAGGGTCGTTAGGAGACGGGGCATTAGCGGTCTTCATCTCAACCGGCTTGGGTTTCGGGCAGCAACATTCTAGGTGATTGGACTGATTGGTTAAATCAGGCTTATTAAAGGAGCAAAAAGTGTCTGAAGCCGCGAGTGTTTCCGGCTCTTGGCATAGGATTCCCATCGGAGTGACTTCTCGCCAATTACAGATTGGGTCAGCTGCTAAAGCCTTTTGAGGCAGTCCGGCGATAAGAAAAGCACTGAAGATATTTAGGCAGAAGATTAAGGAAGTCAGGACTTTTATTTTTTTAAATGTTTTTTCTTTCATAGAAGGAAAAGCTTATAACTTAATCGTGACCAATAAACTTAACTTGATTATTACGCCGCGGAGCATCCTTGATAATTAATTTAATCATTTTTTTAGTGACATCGCGCCCGCCTAGGCCGACTACGTAACTGCGGATATTTATTTTTTGAGCCTTGGTTATATCTAGTCCTGTCTTGATATCGGAATATAGCGGTCCGGTTTGACCGAAATTAATAGCCTTATCAATCACTGCGATATTTTTAGCCCTAGTTATGATTTTATTAATTGCTTCAGTCGGATAGGGGCGATAGACTCTAATTTTTAAAACGCCGATATTTTGAATGTCTTTAATCGTTTCTAAAATTGTGCCATTCAGTGATCCTAATGCCACTAAAATAGTTTCCGGTTTAGCCGGGCCGTAGTATTCAACCAAGCCGTCGTCAATTATCTGCCTTTTATTTTTCTTCAGGTTATTATCATGTATAGCGGCGTGAGCAAACTCTTCGAAGAAAATATTTTTAAATTTTTTATATTCTTTTTTAATTACCGGAAGAGAAGCCAATAAGTCGGTGTGGAGTGCTTCACGTGTTTCCAGGTAATAGGCGGGGGTAAAGAAAGCGCCGAGCGTCACTGGATTTTTCGGGTCAAGATAAGTGCCCTTTAGAGGTTTATAAGCAGGGAGGAATTGTTTTATTTTTTTAGAGTCAGGAATGATAACTGATTCGTAGGAGTGAGTGAGAATGAAACCGTCAACATTAACCATGACTGGTAGTCTCAAGCTTTCCGCTAGCTTATAGGCTAGAATATGAGCATTAACCGCTTCTTGATGGTTGGCGGCAAATAATTGAATCCAACCAGCATCGCGAATAGCCATCACATCACTGTGATCGTTCCAGATATTGATAGGCGAAGAGATTGCCCGGTTGGCGGTGGTCATAACAATCGGCAGGCGCATGCCGGAAATATTATAAACGACTTCGGTCATTAGTAATAAGCCTTGAGAGCTGGTGGCGCTATAAGTTCTGGAGCCGGTGGCACTGGCGCCCAGAACAATTGAGGCGGCCGCAAATTCGCTTTCGGCGCGGACGTATTCATAGTCTGCTTGGCCGTCAGCTTTAATTTGCGCCAAGTCCTCAACAATATGAGTCTGGGGCGTAATGGGATAGGCAGAGATGACAGCCGGAGCGATATTTTTAATCGCTAAAGCAATTGCTCTGGAGCCTTCCAAAATTTGTTTATTATTTTTAGTAGCCATATTTAATAGTCTTTTACCATTTTAATCGCCTTGACCGGGCATTCGTGGACGCATAAGGCGCAGCCCTTGCAATAATCAAGATCGGTTACCGGTTTTATTTTACCGGCGAAATCTCTGTTATTATCCATATCAATACAACCTTCCGGACAGATTTTTGAGCAGAAAGAGCAACCGATACAGGTATTTAAATCAGTTTCCGGCTTTTCTGTTCGCCAAGGACCAGTCTTGTTGTGGAGTGTGGTATGGGGCTGAGTAATGAGGTTAATAGTTTTTCTTTTCATATATATTAGTCAGCATTAGCAAAGTCTTCAGAGATGGCTTGGATATTTTTAGAAATAATAACCTCACCTTTTTCCGAGAATTTTTCTTTAACCGCTCGCTTGAGCGATTCCAGGCTAACCAGTCCCGTATATTTAGCAAAGGCGCCGAGAATGACAGTGTTAACAATATTCTTGCCGAAAATACGCAGAGCAATTTCGGTGGCTGGGGTAAAATGAAGGTGCCTGAAACGGCGTTCAAGTTTTGGCCATTTATTTTCTGATGAATTGATTATAATTATGGTGTCTTTGGTGCAACCAAAAAATACATCAACCGTGTCAATTAAAGTTGCATCTTGAATGATGAGTACTGTTGGTTCATAAATCTGCTCCCGAGTAACGATGCGTTCCTTGGAAATGCGCGCATAGGCCTGAATAGGAGCACCGGTTCTCTCTACGCCGAAATTGGGGAAGGCTTGGGATTCCTTGCCTTCGTAGAAGGTGGCGATAGCAATCAGTTCGGCTGCAGTGACAACTCCTTGTCCGCCGCGGCCGTGAATACGAATCTGTTCCATATTATTTGATAATACCGCTTAGCAGTTCATTAAATTTTCGCAGGTTCAAGGCTCCGGAGATGGGATAATTATTGACAAACCAAGTCGGCGTGCCGAGAATGGCTAGCTTATTACCATCTTCATAATCTTTTTTGATTCTGTCCAAGTTGTCTTGGTTGGTTAAGCAGGCGGAAAATTCATCAGTTTTTAAGCCTAAGTCGGTAGCGATGGAGTTTAGGCGTTCAATCCTAGCATCGTCAGCGACGGTTAAGTCATCTTGGTTTTCAAAAAGCTTATCATGCATTTGCCAGAACATGCCTTGAGCGCCGGCACAGCGAGCAGCCACTGCTAAATCAATAGAGGCTTCGTTACGCAAATAATCGCGCCAGATAACCCGGACTTTACCAGGATACTCATCTTGCAGTTGATTGACGGCAAGGTATGATTCTTTAGAAAAAGGACAGGCAAAATCACCGAATTCTACGATAGTGACTTGCGGTGTGCTAGTGCCTTGCGAGAAATTTGTGCCATCACCACGAATGTTTTTGGCGTAGGCTTGGTAGTCGGCCTCCGTCACTCCCTGATTCTGCTCGGCGATAATTTCTCTGGCTTTATTGACGACGTATAAGCTAGAGATGGTGAGGAGAATTAACAGAAGACCCAGAAAAATAATGGTGACTATGCCCCACCATTTTCGATACCAAGGGAGGAGAATTTTATTGTGCCGCGCTTTCATGGCGGCGTATCTTGCCCTTTCTTCAAGACCCATATGATAATGATAAAAATTGAAACAAAATACTGTTTCCAGTATAATTGCATTATATCATAAAATATGAAAATAATCTCCTGGAATGTTAACGGAATCAGAGCGGTGACCAAGAAAGGTTTTAAGGCTTTTTTAGAGTCGGAAAAACCGGATATCTTGTGTCTGCAAGAAATTAAAATTTCTGAGGAAGCGCGAGTTAAGACGGAGTTTGATTTTGTCGGCTACACAGAATATTGGCATAGCGCGGCTCGCCCTGGTTATAGCGGCACGGCTATTCTGGTACGCGATGGCCTATCAGACGTCTTGTCTGTGAAGGCGGGGTTTGGTCAAGAAAAATTTGACAGCGAAGGCCGAGTGCAAGTTCTGGAAGCAAATAAATTCTATCTATTAAACGTCTATTTTCCTAATGCCAATAGCGAGCTGTCTCGGCTCGGCTTTCGCTTAGAATTTAATGAAGAGCTTTTGCTATATATTAAGAAGCTGGAGAAAAAAAAGCCGGTCATTGTGACTGGTGATTTTAACGTCGCTCATGAAGAAATTGATTTGGCCAGACCCAAAGAAAACGTCGGTAGCGCCGGCTTTACCGCTGAAGAGCGGGCTTGGATGACGAAATTCCTGAAAGCCGGCTATATTGACACATTTAGAGAATTAAATGGCCAAAAAGTGCAGTATTCTTGGTGGACTTTTCGATCTATGGCTCGGGAGCGCAACATTGGCTGGCGGATTGACTATTTTTGCGCGTCCGCTAAACTTAAGGGAAGCCTTAAAAAAGCTTATATTTTAGACAAAATTAGCGGATCTGACCATGCGCCGGTCGGACTGGAATTGTGAATTAAAAAAACAATCCGCTAATAGGCGGAATGTTTTCATATTCTATCTTGCACCGGTCGCTTGACGGACTTTGACCATCTAATTATAGCAGAAATGATTTAGGTTAATCAAGTCCTCTGTGGACCCGCGGGGAGTCGAACCACGAAGACAGAATGTCAAAGTCCGTCTTGGCGCCGGCGCCGGGCCCACTGACAGACATAATAACAAATCAGAGATGAAGAAAAGATAAAGTGTGCTAATATTAGTAGAGGTTATGAGTATTTAGCCATGATAATATAGACCCATATGTATAACCATCAAGAAATTGAAAAAAAATGGCAGCAAATCTGGACGGACACCGGAGCTGACAAAACAGGTAATGACAAGGATAAGCCGAAATATTACGTTTTGGATATGTTCCCGTATCCCTCTGGATCTGGTTTGCATGTAGGTCATCCTAAGGGTTATATCGCAACTGATATTTTTGCCCGTCAGAAGAAAATGCAGGGCTATAATGTCCTCCACCCGATGGGCTGGGATGCCTTCGGTTTGCCGGCGGAAAATTATGCAATAAAAAATAAGCTCCATCCGCGTACGGCCACTGAAGCTAATATTGTGACCTATAAACGGCAATTGAAGATGCTGGGGCTTTCCTATGACTGGGATAGGGAAGTAAGCACTATTGATCCTAGCTTCTATAAATGGACACAATGGACTTTCTTGCAGATGTGGAAGCAGGGTTTGGCCTATGAATCATATGAGCCGATTAATTGGTGCCCGTCTTGTAAGACCGGTTTAGCTAATGAAGATTTGGAGGACGGATTATGTGAACGCTGCAGTAGTGTGGTAGAGCAGAAGCCTATGCGCCAATGGGTTATTCGCATCACAAAATATGCGCAGCGCTTACTGGATGATCTTGATAAATTACCGGGCTGGGAGGGGACTATTAAGGAAATGCAGCGTAATTGGATAGGTCGCAGCGAAGGGGCGGAAATTGATTTTTCTATTCAACATACTGATAAGAAAATAAAGGTCTTTACCACTCGCGTAGATACTATTTTCGGTTGCACTTACGTGGTCTTAGCTCCCGAAAATAATTTGGTAGCAGAACTGAAGGCTGAGATAAAAAATTGGGAGGCGGTAGAAAAATATATAGCGGAGGTGAAGAATAAGACGGACTTGCAAAGGACGGATTTGAATAAGGAAAAGTCCGGCGTCGCTTTAGAAGGTCTTTTCGCCATTAATCCCTTTAATAATGAAGCAGTCCCGGTCTTTATCGCTGACTATGTTTTAAACAGTTACGGTACCGGTGCTGTCATGGCCGTGCCGGCTCACGATGAAAGAGATTGGGAGTTTGCCAAGAAATATAATTTGCCAATCAAATCTGTTATCTTGCCTGTAGCCGGGGAGATTAATGAGGAACTTACCTATACGGAAGACGGACTCCTGTCTGACTCAGGCGAATTTAGCGGTTTAGATTCGGCTACTGCTCGCCAAAACATGATGAATTGGTTAGAAAAGAATGATAACGGGGCCAGAAAAATAAACTATAAGATTAAAGACTGGGTTTTTTCCCGCCAGCGCTATTGGGGTGAACCGATTCCCATTATTCATTGCGATAAATGCGGTGTAGTGCCGGTTCCTGACAATGAATTGCCGGTGGTCTTGCCGGAGGTTGAAAGCTATGAGCCAACCGGAACAGGCGAATCTCCATTAGCTGCCATTAGCGACTGGGTTAATGTGAAATGTCCGACTTGTGGTGGTCCGGCTAAGCGGGAAACCAATACCATGCCACAGTGGGGCGGTTCTTGTTGGTATTATCTGCGTTATATTGATCCGCATAACGACGAAGTTTTGGTGGATAAGGAGCTGGAAAAATATTGGTCGCCGGTTGACTTCTATGTCGGCGGTGCTGAACACGCCACTCGCCACCTTATTTATGCCCGTTTCTGGCATAAGTTCTTGTTTGATATTGGTTCAGTGAGCCATGATGAGCCCTTTACTAAGCTTCGGCATGTCGGCTTGATTATGGGAGAAGACGGTCGCAAGATGTCCAAGCGCTGGGGTAATGTCATTAATCCTGATAGCATTGCCGATAGCCACGGCGCTGACGCTCTCCGTGTTTACGAAATGTTCATGGGGCCGTTTAATCAAGCAGCTAGCTGGAACACTAATGGTTTAACCGGCACTCGTAAGTTTTTAGATAGAGTTGATAAGCTGGTGGCTGATTTTGTGGAACCGAAGAAAGAGCAAGGAGAAGTCTTGTCTTTATTACATAAGACTATTAAAAAAGTTGGTGAAGACATAGAAAACTTCAACTTTAACACCGCTGTCTCCGCTTTAATGATTCTGGTTAACGGTATTATTGGGGGTAGAGATGAGGCCGGCGCTGCTCCACTAAAAAAGGAGTCGTTAGCCAAGCTTATCCAGATATTATCCCCATTTGCTCCTCATTTGGCAGAAGAGTTGTGGGAGAAAATTGGTCATAAACATAGTGTTTTTGATTCTGTTTGGCCGAAGTATGATCCGGAGTTAATAAAAGATAAGACTATTACTTTAGTAGTCTCCGTTAACGGT
>VFKX01000081.1 GCA_009885285.1 Candidatus Falkowiibacteriota bacterium | reverse complement strand
CCTGTGTATTTCCTTCAATTGCACCATGATGAGTGGTTAGTCGGATATTCCGACATACCACTTTTTCAACCAATTCGCCTTCAACAAAAATGTTAGAAATATGCTCAGTTATGGTGCTCCTAGCTTTACCAAACAGATTTGCCATTTGTTCTTGCGTGAGCCAAACAGTTTCATTTTCAAGTTGGACATTAATTTTAGTTATTCCATCTTCTGTCGTATATAAAACTGTCTCACTCATATATCAATCTCTCTTATTATGCTCCTCAAAGAAAGGTTATACTCGTTTTCGGCAATTTTAGTGTTATCAACATAAATAGTCTTGGGTGTAGGCTTGAAAAAAATATACTTTCAGAAGGGGAAAGGTCGGCATGTAAGTTGCCTTTTAGGTATTGTAAAATTTGAATGTATTATTTGGATGATTGTTCTATGACTAAGGGATTCCAGCTATCATCTAATTTCTTTTATGTAAATACCGAGCCAAATTATACATTCCGCCATGATCGCCGGCGACATCCTCTAATTTGGTGTAATCGCTCCTGGATTCTGTGAAATAATCAACCACAAATACTTTGGCTTAATTTGATCATGGCGCAATTGAGCAAATGGTTCCAGTTTATTTCCAGCCTGGCAAAATAAAGCGTCATAAGTCGCTATACCGTCGGCAAATATAAATAAAACAACTAATCGTTTGGGACCATCTGCCTCATCGTATCCCGGTTTATGTTCCAGTATTTGAAGAAAGGAATAGGCTTCCCTACTCCTATTAACTGGATTAAAAGGCTAATTAGACCTAAAATGAACACTGGGTACCCAACCATTGCAATGTCAAAACTTTTATTTTTTCACTATATTTTCTTTCATGAATTCCATTCACCATGCATCATTAAAAATTCATCATTTTTTCGTTTTTTGTTCTATCACTTTCAAACTTTCCAGGTAGTTTTTTTCAACTTCACTTAGTGTTTTTTGCTGATACTTTTTGTATTCGTTGGTGGCCTTTTCAATGGCTTTGTCGTGGCTTATACTTCCAGCAGTTTGTAGTAATTTTTCACCGCTCATGGTTAAAATACGGTCTAAATGCATTGCCCAATCTTTCATTGTCATAGTTTCTTCCCGTTCGGATTGTCGTTCGGCAAAATCCAGATAACCAGAAACAATTTGCCCTAATGCCCGCAGTTCCTTATCGTTTAAATAGTTTTTTACAAGCACAACATCTTTTAAATGTGGTTGGGATCCTGAAAATGTCATCAAGCCCATAAATTCTTTTTCGGCATTGGCACGGGTAAAAATTATTTCTGCTGCAGTTTGTTCGTGTATAGCAAAATGAATTTTATTTTGTACTTTTTTAAAAAACTCAATTGAAACATCAGCCCTGGGGTCGTAATCAATGCTTGTAGCATAAATGTCGAGCACTTGCCGGTAAAACACTTTTTCTGATGCTCGAATATCTCTGATGCGATGCAGCAATTCTTTCCAATAGTTTCCACCGCCTAAGTTTTTAAGGCGTTCATCGTCCATTGTAAACCCTTTAACGATGTACTCTTTTAGGCGTTGTGTTGCCCAAATTCTAAACTGCGTACCACGTTGTGATTTTACCCTATAACCTACTGAAATGATTACATCTAGGTTGTACAGTTTTACTGGTTTGTCGGAATTTGGAATGTGCATTTTTTGCACATTGCTTATTTCGTCCAATTCTCCCTCTGAAAATACGTTGGCAATATGCTTAACAATTACCGTTCTATCTCTTTCAAATAAGATAGCCATTTGGTCTTGAGTAAGCCAAACCGTTTCGTTTTCAAGACGAACATCCACTGAAATACTTTCGTCCTGGGTTTTAAAAATGATAAACGCTTTCACAATGGTTAAGGATTAATATTGGTGTTTGTGGCTTTGACGATGGTTGTAATCAATTTGATAATTTCAACTACATCTGCATTACATTTTCAAATTGTTCATTGGAAAGATAATATTCTTATTGCGTAATCTCCAATATAAACAGCTAAATTGATTTCAATCAAATCGGTTTGACCATTTCCTTTGTAATCTATTATATTTTCAATGAACGTAAAGTTTAAAAAGCGAGGAAGTTTCTAAAAAAATTTTAATTATTCAGCACGTCTTTCCTCAATAACTGTTTCTGAAAACGAGCCTTTAAAATTTTCAAGATTTTTTTTACTTTTTGAAAATGAAAAGTCTGATAATACCAATTCCTTTTCAGAATTATTCTGCACCTCTTCTAAAAAAATAACAATCACTTTTACTGGCTTTTCCGTTGCGTATTCCTTGTCAAGTTTCAAGTATCCATTAATGTACGTCCCAACCAATGATAGCATAAGTTATTTCTTTTAATACTTTTCAAATATAGTTCATTTTTATCAATGATAACCATTTGGACTGAACTTCCTGAATAAGCAGCATACTGGATAATCCGGGTCGCCATTGTGCCACGTATTCCGGTGAAATTGATATCGTTGGTTGTTGTGATATCATTCGTATTAAAATGGAGGAGGGAAGTGTGTCAAATTTATCGGGTATGGAAACAATGCGTTTTTAATCTTCTTACGAAGGAACTGCCATTTGTTCCAAAACTTAAGTTAAGAATAATATACGATTTAACCTTAATATCTATTCTTTATATGTAAACTACTGTTTTAAATAAATTTCCAGAGAAGTAAATCTACCTTTTTAGCTTTAGTTATTTTTATATTCGGAAAATGCGCATCAAAAATAGCCACTAATTCCTGACATTCCATAGTTTGTATAAACTCGTCATAAAAATAATCAATTCGATTATAGACATTAACCGATCGATAGGTTGCGCACTTCGTTAGCGTACGCTTGATGGGTGAATTTTTGGAGTTGTTTTTTATTGCTCATTGTCGTTTATATTTTGATTCGCCAAGTGATTCATCTTAGCTTGAATAATTTTCATTTTTAATTCTTCTGAATAATCGGCCTCATACAATAAGGAAGTGACTATCTCATTTAATAGGTCACGGTCAACAATATTATCTGCTACATCTACCACAATATTTTCCATTTCTAAAATAAACTTAGAGACCAAGCCTTCAAGGTTGTTCACAGTTAGAAAATATGCAGCTAAAGCAATAGAAGACCTTTTATTGCCATCATTGAAACAATGATTTTTGTTAAATGAAAAAATCAGATGCGTTACTTTATCTTCCAATTCTGGGTAATAAAAGTCGTTTTGAACGTGGTCAAGTGTACTATCAATTAGGCCACCATCTCTAAT
>VFKX01000052.1 GCA_009885285.1 Candidatus Falkowiibacteriota bacterium | reverse complement strand
TCGGCATGATTTTCTCCACTTACGCACTGTTTCCGCTGCTGCTTTAACTACTGTTAGAAGCGACGGTTACTCTGCTGGTAAAGTGATTGTGGCTGGAAGCAGCGATGTTTCCTTAGGCAAATGGACTGTTAAGGCTTCTAATGACGATATCAAGGTAACTTCTATCGCTTTAGGCGCTAATGCTTCCACCACCCCAAGCAACCATGGCAATATCAGCGACATGAAGATCTTTGTAGACGGCGTCCAGGTTGGCAGCACTGTCGACTTCGGTTCCACCGGTTCTACTTTCTCTTCATTAAACTTCACCATCGCCAAAGATTCCACCAAGGCTATTGAATTAAAGGGTTCCTTTGATTCCTCTGCTTTAGGTGGCTTCGAGACTATGATGACTATTACTGCTCAGGATTCTCGTGGTACAAACGTCCCCTCTGGTAATACTGCATCTACTTCTGTATTTGCTTTAGCTACCTCTGGTACTTTGAACGTCGAATTAGGCGGTAACACCCCTGCCGCTGCAATCTTAGTTTCTAAGGCTGCTGATCAGGAAATCGCTCAGTTCAAGTTCACCGCTATCAATGACAGCGCTGACTTGTCTGAAATCAATGTTACCAACGTCGCTTCCTCAACCGCTACTTCTTCTGCCGATGCCAGAATCGCTTCCATCAAGTTATATGATGGCGCTACTCTGATCGACTCTTTCGTACCGGTTAACGGTGCTGGTAAGTTCACTATCACTGCTGGCAAGGTTAAGATCAATGCTAACGAAAGCAAGACCTTATCCGTCAAGGTGGCTTTGAACAACATCGATAACGACGCTAACGCTACTAACAAGGACATCAAGGTAAGATTCACCACCGTTAAGGCTAAGTCCTCTTCCGGTTCTGAATATACCTCTGCTTCTACTAACGTAGATGCAAACAAGTTCCGTGTTAGAAAGACTGTTCCGACTGTTGCTTTAGTCGCATTACCTTCAACTTTGTTAACCTCTGGTGATAATGTGGTTTCCAAGTTCACTGTAACTGCTGACAGCAATGCTGACGTAACATTAAGAAAGATCGTTTTGAAGTATGCTACTTCTTCCGCTGCTAACGTTGCCACTTTGGCTACCAACGCTTTGAGAGTAAATGGCGTTACTAAGAACGCTTCTTCCACTGTATTAGGAACTGCTGGTACAATCACTGTTGACTTAAATGATTCTACCTACGAAGTTATCTCTGCTGGTACTTCTAAGACTTTCGAAATCTTAGCTACCCTCAGTGTTTCTGGTGCTAATTCCGAATCAGTCACCACTAAGATCGAAGAAAATACCGACTATGCAACTGATGGTACCGGTAACTTCGTCTGGTCTGACGGTGCTTCTGTTACCTCTTCCACTTGGTCTAACGGTTATAGAGTTCCTGGCTTAACCACCATGACTCAGGTTTTATCTAAGTAATTAGATTAAACTTAGCCTTTAGTAAAAGGTAAGTAATAAAAGACCGGGCATTTATGCCCGGTCTTTTAGTTAGGCGAAGGGAATTAGACGGAGATCAGACTTTATGTAGATTTTATGTCAGAAAATTATTTCATAAATATTGTGACGCATTTTTCTTTTATATTAGCGGTTTGAATCTTTTCGGAACCGTTGTTATAATTTTCAGTGCCTTCGGCTACTGCTTGAGGCTTGATTATTAATTAAATAAGCTCGAGAAATGCTCTGCGCAGGCACGTTTCGGGATTATTCCAAAATTATGCCAACCATGCTGATGGACATGACCTTTAACGACTTTGATATATATATTGATAAGAAGCTTGATAAGAAGCTTGATAAGAAGCTTGATGAAAAGCTCGACGAGAAACTAGGCGCCATGAAGGCTAGTCTTGAATTTAACTTAGATGAAAAGCTCGACGAGAAGTTGGGGAGCTTTATGACGGAATTAGAGCTAAAGATTAATGATGTGAAGAGTAGTCTCGAATTTAAAATTGATCAGCTCGATTATAAGATTGACACCTCCTTTGATGCATTAGCTAATTCATTATCTATGTCATTCAATCGATTAGATTCTAAAATTGATACTTCTGTTGCCTCATTATTAAAGACAATCGAGAGTCAGGGTCTTGGTTTAGCTAAATGTGAGGAGAAAGTTAATGAACTGGATAAATTTACAACTAACCATGCTTTTCGCATTAGAAAACTGGAGAGTCGATGTTCATAGCGTTTGACTAAAAACCAATATGTTATTATTGCCGTTTAGCCGTCGACATTTTACTGACAGTTATGTTATAATGCCAGTAATATGAGCGTTATTAAGGGCGCTCTGCAGCTTAATTTAGACCTAATTTATTTAGGCTTATAAACTAAAATAAATATGCCCGCGAAAACCTATTTACGAATCTTGCAGGGAGGCTTGATCGCTTCGCTCCTTATCGTCTTTTTTGTCTTTAAAGACCTGTTGTTTCCTTACATCACTTCGAAACAATTATCCTTTAATGTTTTGATGGAGTTCTTGATGGTTATCTGGCTGGTGTTCATCATGCGCTTTCCGGAGTATCGGCCGAAGAAAAACCTGATTGTCTATGGTATTCTGGCGTATTTTCTGGCTATTGCCGCCTCGTACCTCGTCAGCGTTGACCCGATTTTGAGTTTTTGGGGCGATTCTGAGCGCATGCTAGGCTTCTTCCATATTCTGCACTTTTTTATCTTTTATTTGATTTTGGTGACTGCATTTCGGTCCTGGAAAGAATGGCAGGCTTTAATGTTAACCTCAGTCGTGATTGCATCCATTGTGTCATTAATGGGTATTTTTGGAGTCCAAACTTACAGCACTATCGGCAATACTGCTTATGTCAGCGGTTATCTGATTTTTAACATGTTTTTTGCCTTATTGCTTTTCTTGCGGAGCGAGCAGAAAGGTTGGCGCTGGCTTTACTCAGTACCGGTCGTTATTATGTTGATTGAATTCTGGAATTGTCACACCTCGGGCGCCATTATCGGCCTGACTGTCAGCATCCTTTTACTAGTCTTCTTACTGGGGTTGTTCCATAAGAGCAAGAATTTGCGCCGGGCATCAATTATTACTTTCGTAGTGGCGGTCGTTGGCATTATCATTCTTTTTTCTCAGAGCGACAAGGCTTGGTTCCAGAATAGCTTCTTGCGAAATCTCACTTCGCAAAAAGCAACCTTTCAAACCCGTTTGGTCTCCTGGAAGGGGGCGGCGGCTGATTTTAAGAATCATCCAGTCTTTGGTACCGGCTTCGGTAATTATGCTGTTATTTTCGATAAGCATTTCGACTCAAAATTCTTAAATTACACCCGCTCTGAGACATATTTCGATCGGGCTCATAATAATTTAATTGATATTGCCTCGACGACCGGCGCAGTGGGGTTAATCACATATCTCAGTATCTTTGTGGCCGCTCTCTATTACCTCTGGCAGAAATTCCGCGCTAATGGCATGCGGGCCGGTTTGGATGATGAAAAGTCTCGCCAGAACTTAGAGCTCATAGTCATTGTGGCATTACTAGCAGCTTATTTCATCCAGAACTTGGCAGTCTTTGACTCATATGTGACCTATATCGGATTAATGATTATTCTCGGCTTTATTTATTGGTTATTCTTTATCGAAGAAACTGAAGAGACGGAGAAGGGCGCCAAGAAGCGTCTTACGATGGATAGGGACTGGGAATGGGTAGTGATGATTTTGATGCTCCTGGCCGCCTATATCTTCACCAATCAGGCCAACTTAAAGCCTTGGCGGATGTTCCGAGGCGTTATCGTCGGCTATAGCTACGTTGCTCAGGGTGAATTAAAAGGCGGCGTGATGAAATATCGCGAAGCTTTGACTGACACCCCCCTTGATCGTGACGGCCGAGCCACTCTAGTCAACTTAGTGACAATGAATCCTGAACTTTTGAAGGGTCTTTCTGATAAAGAGGCTCAAGATATTCTTGAATATGTCATTTCCTTGGCCCAGAAAAATGTTGATGAAAGCCCGCTCGACAGTCTTACTCAGATGCAATTAGCTCAGATTTTTGATACGGCAGCCCGCTATTATTATAAAGACCTGACTAAGTTCAATCAGTATTCGGCGGCGGCCTTAGAAGCTATGGAACAGTCTATTTTATCCAGTCCAGGCAGGGCTCCAATTTATCTGGTTAAAGCGCAGATGTTGCTGGCCCGCGGTCAGCAGAAGGAAGCTATTGAAACCGTTAATTACTCCATTAGCCTTAATCCTGAATATCCAGAAGGCTATTGTCGCTTAGCTCAGTTCTATCTTTTCTTAAAAGATCAGCCGAAAACTAATGTTACTGAAAAGGACATGATTGCGCCGATGACAAAATGCGCGGAACTCGACGGGTTGGATCAGGTTAATTCCGGGCAGTTGTTAGTGCAAGTAATTAATTACTTTGCGACTAAGCTTGATTATCCCAATGCTTTGAAAGCGGCAGAACGTTTAGCGACGATTTATGATACCGATGCTCAAATTTGGTTCAATTTAGCCAAGCTGCAGAATATCTCCGGTAATCCAGAAAAGGCACAGATTTCCGCAGAAAAAGCAATTAGCCTAGATCCGGCTTTGTCTGCCGGCTGGGAAGCATATCTGTCTAGTATAAATTTAAAGCCAACCACGACGAAAGCGGTTAAGTAATCGTCTTGTCGCTGGCACGAAAGATAAAAGATAAGATGTTTATAGAGAAAATCAGGCCCCCTCGGCCTGATTTTTCTTTTGTCCAGATTCCATATAAAATTAAGGCTTTTTTAAATATATTTGTATTAGCCGATTTTAGAAAAACTTAAATATTCCATCATGGTGTTTTTGTTATAGTATTTCTAGTTAATTTATTAATGAGAAATACTATGAAAAAAGTTCGCGAGTTCGTGAAAAAGGCATTCGGCCGATTATTGGCAATTCGTCGAAAGTATTGGTTGATAGGCGGCGGCGCGGTACTGCTTGTCATGGCCGTTATTATCGCTCTTATCAGGCCCAGCCGCCTGGAAAACATTTTGAGCGGCTTATCTGAGTCATATCAAGCTGAATCAATGTGCCACGAAGCCTGTATGGCCTCAAGGCGCGCCTTTAGTGATGAACTGGTAAAAGGGTTGCGCGCTGATCCGCAAGCGAAGGCGGGGCGCCGCTTGCAAACGGATTTTCTTGACGAAAAAATGAGCTTAGCCCTGCGCAGCGGTTTATTAAAAATTATCAAAGAGCTTAGTGGAGCAGATAATGCGCCCGACTATGTCAGCGAATATTTGCAGAGTGGCATAAATGACGAGTTGCGGGCGGAAATACTGTCTATATACAGCATGTCTGCGCTTAGCCAGGAGAGCGACCTGTTTGATTATTACTTTAAGATTCTGGTCGGAAATGAAAATTTAATTATGAAGCTAGCGGCCGTTCGCGCCCTGGGCTCGTTTCCGGGGAAGGCCGAATACTTGAGCAGCGGACAACTTGAATTGATGAAGGGGATAATCCTTAATTCCGGCACTGATAAGCGCTTGCGCCAGCCCTTAATTTTGCTGCTGAATGAATATTGGTCGGCCTATGCTCAAGAGGTGAAAGAAATCCTGATGGCATATTATCTGACGGCCGCTAGCGGCGATACTATCAGCCGGGCCTTCGCCGCTGATAGCCTGAACCGGTTTGGCGGAGAAGAATTGCAAGTGCCCGAAGTCAGTCCGCAGGAGTGGGATGAATATTATAATAATTAATTTAAAATTCTATGAAAAATATAAAATATAAATTGATAATGTTGGGGGCGGCTATTTTTTTCCTGATACCTGGCTTATGTCAGGCCATGCCTCCGGGAACCTTACTATACCGGACTTCTGGAGAAGGTAAGATGTTTGGTTATAGCCAGGATCCGTTAATTGAAATAGAGGGCGGTATTGTGCGGAATGTTTATGCCGGTCATGTGGCTGTTTATATTGGCAAAGAGAACGGGGAAGACTATATCGTGGAAGCGATGGGTGGCGGTATTGTGAAGAACCCAGCTAAGTATTTTATTAACAAAGCGGACGGCGAAACATTTCTAGGAGCGCGTATGCCGACTAATGTCAGTGCCTTACAGCAGGCGCGCGTAGTTGCTCTGGCCAAGAGCTTAGTCGGTCAGAATTACGCCTATGACCTAGATTTTCATGCCCAAAAGGGACCGGGAGACGGCGACTGGACTTGTGTCGGATTAGCTGAGAAGTTATATGAAAGCGCCAATATTGCGAATCCCAACGATGTTAGCACTTTAGAATATAATTCGGTTAATTACGCCGTGGATATTACTCCTGACGGATTTGATAATCTATCGGTGGTTAATGAAGAAGGTGATTGTTTTGCGCGCGACACGGAGTTTTCGAAAATTGCTCGGCGCAATAATATGATTATTCCTGCTCCGGAAGTGATTGGTTATGACTTGGGGCTAGTACGCGCCGGCGAACGCTATATTTTCTTACCTTACACGCAATTCTTGCAGCCAACTTTAACCGCTGTGGCGGCAGATGTGGAAGTATTTTCTTCATTTTCCCGAGACGAGGTTAACGGATCGCTGGACATGAAAGCCTTGGCGGTCCGGTGGAGCCTTATTAATAATCCGCTCTCAACATTACAGTCTATCGCTGGGACGATAAAAGAACTGGCGTTTAATAGTTATAGTAAAGTTAAAGAAATTGCCCAGGGCATTGGGCAGAAACTTTTTAACTTGGAGTCAGAGACTGAACTAACGATTATCAATGATGATTTTAAGAATGAGAATCAGGCCAGCGCCACTAAGAAAGTGGCGGCCGTCAAGAAAACTACAGTTTCTAAGGCTATTAGCACTAAGAAAGCAGACCCTGTTAAAAAATCGACGAAAGCTAAGAGTGACAAAATTTTAAGCGTGGAAACGGATAATAATAAGAGCGTCAGCGTCAAGGTTAACGCCGGGAAGAATCTTGGCTTAGAGGTGACGGCGGGGAAGAGCTCAAATGTAAAAGTGAATGCCGTTAAGACAGCGACGAGCACGGCCATTAAAGCAACTAGCACCGCTAAACTCCAGGCCTCAGCGGCATTAACGCAAAAAGCGCCCAGTCAGCCGTATTATAGCCCGGTTGTCAGCGGCGGATCTTCGTCAAACTATAGTTCCGGGTCGCAAGTTAATACCGCTACTGTTCCCGCCGCGGAGACCTATCCGAAATTAGCTCTGATTAATAAAATATATAGCACGGGCGCCAATGATTGGGTAGAAATCGTCAATCCGACTAATCATGACTTTGATTTAGCGGCCGCTGGCTATCGCTTAGAGAAAGCTAAGACCGCTGAAGATCCAAGCCTTTTAGTCCGTATCGGCGATGAGGGTGATGGTTCGTACCCCGGCGGAATTATTATCAAGGCTCATGATACATATTTAATCGTCAGTAGTGGGGCTAATAGTTATTATCTGAATCAAGCTGACGCTATTGTGGCGCGGGAAGGTTTTACCTGGCCCGGTTCCGGCTATACGCTATTTCTGGGCACTGATGCCATCAGTTCCAGTACTGATTCTGATATTGTTGATGCCGTCGGGTTTGGCGCGGATGCGACTTATTTTGTCGGCAGCGGTCCGGCTCCGGCCATTACTGATAACCATATTTTGCGCCGGGCCAGTTCCAGTGATGATAATTCCTTTGACTTCAATCTGATTTTAAGCGATGATCCGTCAATAATTCCTGACACGGAGGCGCAGGCGACTACCACTGCGACGACTACGGCGCCAGTAGCCACGAGTACGCCTGAAACGGCCACTACGACGCCGTTAGCTGGTGATGGCCGGGAAATAGTCATCCAGAAGATTTACAGCACGGGAGATAATGATTGGGTGGAGATTTTTAATCCGACTGACCTGGATTTTGACTTGGCGGCGGGCGGCTTCCGTTTGGAAAAAGCAGTGTCGGCCGATGACCCTAGCTTGCTGATGCGTATCGGTGACGAGATTGACGGCTTTTATCCGGGAGGAACGGTCATTGCAGCGCATGGCAGCTATTTAATTGTCCGTGACGAGGCCAACAGCTTTTATCTTAATCAGGCAGACGCTATTGCTACGCGGACGGAGTTTACTTGGAGCGGCAATGGTCATAGCATCTATTTAGGCAGTGATGCTATTAGTGCCAGTACTGATGAAGACATTGTTGATCTGGTCGGCTTCGGAGCGGAAGCCACTTATTATGACGGCGAAGGGGCGGCCCTAGAAATTACTGATGCTTTTGTTTTAAATCGGCTCACTAACACGCATAATAATTCCACAGACTTTAATTTAATTGCTTCTGACGACCCGGACGCCATTATACCTGAAGAAGATGCTAATCCTGATTTATATGCGCCGTCCCGTCCGATTACTTCAAGCGGCTTAAGAGACGTCTGGCATTTTAATGAATGCTACGGACCGGGCAGCTGGAGCGTCGGCAAATGGGATTGCGGCCGTTTAATTGGAAATACTAACCCACCTTTACTGATTACTTTGAGTCCGCTCGTTAATATGAATGAGGGATTTTCCATGAGTTATTACTATAAGAAAACTTATGGCGATGGCCGCCTTAATACGGTTCTTTCTAACGGTTCAGGAGCGTCTTATTCCATTACTGTCGGCGATGGTTATTTGCAGGCAGAGGGTTTGCCGGAGTCAGAATTTCGTTATTGGCAAAACATCCCTTCCGATTTTAATTGGCATAAGGTTGTTTTGGTGGTGAATCAGGCCGCGGATTATTGGGAAATATATATTGATGGCTTGTCAGTCGCTAGGGAAATGTTTATGCAGAATTTACCAACCATGTCCGATCTGCAAATTAAAAGCGATAGTAATGATTTAATTTTTGATGAGCTGGCTTTATGGAACCGTCCGCTATCTGGAGCGGAGATTGTGAATCATTTTGCTCTGGACGCACCTTATAGTCCGATGTCTGACCGGAGTGCTCAAGAACCGGCGGAATTATTGCATCTCTGGAGCTTTGAGGAAGATGCTGGCTTATTTTCTCGAGATATTGTTGGCGGAGCTATCCTGAATTTAGCTCCAAACGCCTGGGTTGGTCGGTCGCATAATAATTATGCGATTAAATCAGTAGCCGCCGGCCGAGTACATTCAGCCTTCTTGCCAAATTTTCCGGTGACGAAAGATTTGTCCATGGGCTTCTGGTGGCGAGATCGCAGCGATCCTTTTAACGGACAGGCGGATATCTATTTGACCGGGGGTGTGAATAATGAAAAAAAATTATTTTACATCTCGGCAGATAATTATCGCTTGGATTACTGGTTCAATAATAAATACGGCATTCTAGCCGAGGGACTGGGCACCGCGATTCCTGGTGGACACGACTGGCATTACCTGAATTATGTTTACGATTCATACCGGTATAAGCTGAGCTTCTATGTTGACGGAGAAGAGAAGGCCAGCACTTCTTTAATCTGGATGCCTGATACTGAGAGGATAACTGGGCTGAAAATCGTTACCCCTGGCGATGAAGCGGAAATTGATGATTTAAGCATCTGGAAGGGGGCGCTGAGCGCGCGCCAAGTAAAAGAGATTTATACTAATAATAAGTAAAAATGGCCACCTTCGGGTGGCCTTTCTCTTGCCTTTTTTTTACTTTTCTTGTACTATAGAAGCGTTATTAGAGTAAGCGGGCGATCGCCTCGAATTTACTTCGGGGAGGAAAGTCCGGACTTCGCATTTTGTTTATTTATAAACAAATATGATAGTGGGTAACGCCCACCGGCCATCTTTTACGGGATGAGCAAGGGAAAGTGCCACAGAGACCATACTAATTCTGGAAATTTATTGACAGAATCAAAAGTGAAAAGTGGCTGGATGTCCTTCGGGGCTACCGGCTTCGGCCTTCGGTGACGAAGATGCCGTGGTAAACCCTATCAGAAGCAAGAGCAAACTAACTCGTCCGCCTCGGCGGATTAGTTAGACAAAGTAGCTCGCTCGAGCCCGTTAGCAATGGTGGGCCTAGATAAATGATCGCTAGAACAGAATCCGGCTTACGGCTGCGCTAATAACTTCGCTAAATTAATACATTATATGAAAAAAATCGAATCATTCTTTTCGGTGCTTTTTATTCCGGTAGATTTTATCATGGTTTTATTGGCCGGATTATCTGCTTATTATTTGCGTTTTTCTGAGTGGTCAGCCAGCATTCGCCCGGTGATTTTCAATTTGCCATTTCCTCAATATTTTCGATCCGTTCTTTTAATTGCTGTCTTATGGACAGTTATTTTTATTTTTGCCGGCCTTTATCAGATTAAGGGCGCCCGGCAACTAGCTCAGGAACTCCGAAAGATATTTTTGGCTTGTTCGACAGGCTTAGCTCTTATCGCCATATTGATTTTTTTTCAGCGTGAATTATTTGATTCCCGCTTTATCGTGTTGGCTGGCTGGATTTTTGCGGTTATTTATATCAGTTTGGCCAGGATTATTATCCGATATATCCAGCGTCGCCTCTTCATCTTTGGTATTGGCATTCATAAGGTTATTCTGGTTGGTAATTCCAAGACGACTGATAACTTAATGGCTGAATTTTCCAGTAACAAGAAGGCCGGCTTTGAAGTGGTGAAGCGCATCCGCGATTTCTCTTTAGAAACTGCTCAGGAATTAACCGAATTTATTAAGGATAAGGAGGTTGATGAAGTTATTCAAAGCGATCCGAATTTGAGCAAGATTGAAACTTTGCGTCTTTATGATTTCGCTAATGATAATCACCTGACTTTCAAGTATGTGGCTGATTTGCTGGAAGTTAAGGTCTTACGGACGGAAGTGGCTGAAATTATTGGTATTCCAGTAGTTGAAGTCAAGCGAACGACTTTGGAAGGCTGGGGCCGAATCTTGAAGCGTGGCTTTGATATCATCGTGTCCTTAAGCTTATTAATAATCCTATCACCGATTCTTCTTATTACCATTTTGGCTATCAAGCTTGATTCCCGGGGACCGATATTCTTTTCCCGCCGTGATGACGGCCAGCCGGTGACGCGCGTCGGCGAGGGCGGAGTACCGTTTAAGTATTTTAAATTCCGTTCCATGATCCCGAATTCTGATAGCATGCGCTATAACGAATTAGCTGATCGCAATACTAGGGCGGACGGGCCGATGGTGAAGATTAAAGACGATCCTCGCTTAACCAGAGTGGGGCGCACTATCCGTCGCTGGTCCATTGATGAATTGCCGGAGCTTATCTTGGTTCTTATCGGCCGTATGAGTCTGGTCGGTCCGCGTCCACATTTACCGGAAGAAGTGGCGAAGTATGAAAATTACCACCGCAAGACTTTGACTATTAAGCCGGGTATAACTGGCTTAGCGCAGGTCTCGGGTCGCAGCGACCTCTTATTTGAAGAAGAGGCCAAGCTGGATATCTATTATATTGAAAATTGGTCCATGCTTTTGGACATCTCTATTTTATTAAGAACGCCTTTCGCGGTGTTGAAACATCGTGAGAATGAATAATAATACCATGAAAACCGCTTTAATCCATGACCATTTAGCCCAGGACGGCGGCGCCGAGAAAGTTTTGCAGGTACTGGCTGATATGTTTAAAGAAGCGCCGATTTATACGCTTTTATACGAGAAAAAGAATATTGACCGTTATGCAGGCCGGCGCGTCGAGGCTTCAATTATTCAGAAGCTGCCTGGCGGGGTCAAGCATTACCAATGGTATCTATTTTTCATGCCTATCGCCGTGGAGTTTTTTGATCTCGGTGCTTATGACCTGGTTATATCTGACACTAGTTCATTCGCTAAAGGCGTAATCACTAAGCCGGACTGCGTCCATATTTGCTATTGCCATACACCGACCCGTTATCTCTGGAGTGATACCCATGAGTATTTGAATGAATTGAAATACAATAAATGGTTTAAGAAAATCATTTCTTTGCTGCTCAGCAAGATTCGTCTGTGGGACTATGCGGCAGCTGATCGTGTGGACTTCTTTATTGCTAATTCTTTGACTGTGCAGAAGCGGATTGCGAAGTATTATCGCCGCGAATCAGTGGTCATTTATCCGCCGGTAGAAACTGAAAAGTTTTCTATCATGCCGGCCGCAGAATTTGCCGGGCGGGAAAAATATTTCTTAGCCGGTTGCCGTTTGGCGCCGTATAAGCGCATTGATTTGGTGATTGAGGCCTTTAAGGCTCTGGGAGGAGAATTTAAGCTTAAGATATTTGGCGACGGCGTGGATATGAAGCGCTTGCAGCAGCTGGCCGGTGGGGCCAGTAATATTGAATTTTTAGGTCGGATTACTGATGAGGAGAAAGCCGTTCTGTATCGCGGTGCCGAGGCCTTTATTAATCCTCAAGAAGAAGATTTCGGTATTACTGCCGTGGAATCAATGGCCAGTGGCCGTCCGGTCATTGCTTATCGCAAGGGCGGAGCAACCGAAACGGTAGTTGAGGGGAAGACGGGTTCTTTCTTTGACGTTCAAACTGTTGAAGCACTATCCCGAGTTATTAAAGACTTTAAGTCAGATTCATATAATCCGGAAGAAATCCGGACTTGGGCAAATCGCTTTTCGGTAGAGAACTTTAAGCGGCAGATGAATGAGTTTATTGCTGCGCACCGCTAATTATGAAAATCGGAGTTGATATCAGAGTCTTGATGGATAAGCAATACAGCGGTATTTCCGAATACACCGCTAAATTACTCTCGGAAATTTTGCACCAAGACCAAAATAATGAGTATAAGCTCTTTTATAATTCTTACCAAGACTTGACTGAGCGCTTAAGTGTCTGGGAGAGGGGGAACGCTCAGGTGAAAGGATTACATTACCCTAATAAGATCTTTAATTACTTTTTGCAGAAAATTCTTGGTTATCCGCTAATAGATCAGGTTTTGGGAGGTGTTGACCTTTTCTGGTCACCCCATTTTAATTTCACAAAGCTTAGCGGTCCGGAGTCAGGACTTAAGAAAGTAATTACTGTCCATGACTTATCTTTCTTGCGCTATCCCGAGTTCTTTAGTCGACGGAAGAATTTTTGGCATCAGTCTCTGGGAGTGATTAAGGAGTTGCAAGCCGCGGAAGCTATTGTGGCAGTTTCAGAAAATACTAAGAATGACATCATAGAGCTCGCTGGAGTACCGGCGGATAAAATTAGTATCATTTATTCCGGTAATAATGTGACTAAGCGTGACTGGCAACCTGATGAAGTTAATGCTTGCGTGGAAAAATTCGGCCTGAACAATCCCTATATCCTTTATGTCGGTAATATTGAGCCGCGGAAGAATATCAGCGGTCTCATTAAGGCCTTTAATGAAATAAAGGGTCTGGGAGAAGAAGCCATACAGTCCGGAGTTGTTAATAATTATGAAAATTTAGAGCTAGTTTTAGCTGGAGCCCCGGGTTGGAAGAACACCCGGATTTATTCTGACTGGCAAGCTTCGCCATATCGCAACAGCATTAAGTTCATTGGTTATGTCAGTGCGAATGAAAAAGAAATCCTCTACTCCCGCGCTGCCGTATTCGCTTACCCGTCTTTTTACGAAGGCTTCGGTTTTCCGCCTCTTGAAGCCATGGCTTACGGCGTGCCGGTAGTCTGCTCGAATGTGTCCAGTTTGCCAGAAATTGTGGCTGAGGCGGCTGTGATGATTAACCCAAATGAGCCAAGCGAAATAGCTCAAGCTCTGCAGCTTGTTTTAACAGATAATAGATTAAGAGAAAAATTGATAGCGGCGGGATATGCTCGTACTCGCTTGTTTACCTGGGAGAAGGCGGCAGCCGAGTATTTAGAACTATTTAAAAAAATTGCATGAAAATAATTAAGGCTAAAAAGAATATCAAGAAAAAAGTATTAGTGGCCATGTCCGGCGGCGTGGACTCCAGCGTGGCGGCACAATTACTTAAAGACCAAGGCTATGACGTCGCTGGCGTTTTTTTGCATTTCTGGAAAGATGAAACGATGGGGCCGGGCGCTGAGAATCGTTGCTGTTCGCTCGAGTCTCTCCTGGACGCCAAGGCGGTAGCCAATAAGATTGGTATTCCTCTCTATACTTTCAATTTTTCAGCGCCGTTTAAAAAGGCGGTGGTTGATAATTTTTTAAGTGAATACGCCGCCGGCCGAACTCCTAATCCCTGTGTAATTTGTAATAAGAAGATCAAGCTTGGCTTATTACTAAAGCATGCTCGAGCTTTAGGCTTTGATTATCTGGCCTCGGGTCATTATTTGAATATTAAAAAAGTCGGGAAGAGTTATCAGCTTTATAAGGCTAAGGATAAGAATAAAGATCAGTCATATTTTTTATATACTTTTTCTCCGGATGAATTGGCTCATCTGATGTTTCCCTTGGGAGACTATACTAAGCCGCAGGTCAGAAAATTGGCCGCTAAATATAAATTGACAGTCGCCGCTAAGCCGGAAAGTCAGGATATCTGCTTCTTGTCTGGTAGTCATAATAATTTCTTAAAGAAATATTTGAAGCTAGTTCCTGGTGATATCCGTATTTTAGAAACTAACGAAAAGATTGGCGAGCATCAGGGATTGCCCCTTTATACGATTGGTCAGCGCCGCGGACTGGTGGGCGGTACAGGTCCGTATTATGCGGCCCGGTTTGACTACAAGAAAAATATTTTGTATGTCGTGAAGAATTGGAATGAAAATATTTTGTATGAGAAAGGGCTAGTGGCTAAGAAAGTTAATTGGCTGTCTGGCAAAGCGCCCGTTAGAGCCTTTAAATGCAGTGCTGTTATTCGTTATGGCCATCCGGCGGTTAATTGCTTAGTGGCGCCTAAGAATAAAACAGATTATACGGTGTCGTTCACTAAGTCGCAACGAGCTGTTACGCCTGGTCAGAGCGTGGTTTTCTATGACAAGCAGCGCGTTCTGGGAGGAGGAATAATTGCGCCACTAAAATAAAATCCGTGTATTTATAGGAAAACCGGCGCTTGTCGGTTTTTTTGTTTTTTGTGCTATAATTTCTTTTGTAATAAAATAATTTTAACTATACAACTATGGCTCAAGCTCTCCCTGATGTCTTCAAGCGCATCCAAGATAAAAAGAAACAGCAGCGCGAATTAAAAACCATTTATCGCGACGCTTTGTCAGTCAATGGCGATTACCAACAGACCTTAGAAGAGCTCAATGCTTTGAAGCTTAAGAAGAAAAAGATTGAGGCGACCGTGGCCTCTGATTTCAAGGAGGAATTTGATAAGCTCGAGGGTTTGAAATTAAATATTGCCGGAGATAATCAGCTGCTTAGCGATTTAGCTATTAGCCAGCTCGCCAAGGGTGAGGCTGTTAAAATAGTGGATGAAAATAAGGTGGAATACGAGCCGATTTTCTCTTGCCGCTTTAAGAAAGCCTAGTTATTGACATTTTTGTTTCCTTGTGGTAATAAATATCCAGTACTTTGCAAGAAAATATAGACCTAATTTAGAAATGGAGGACAGATGGAAACAGTAACGTTAAAATTAACAGCTATCCTATGCGATGGCGGACGTCCAGGCATCAGAAAGGAAGTAATCATTTATGCTGACAAGAAAGGCATATTCATCAATGATGAAGAGGTAGAAATGAAGGTTCTAGACTTTCATTTAAAGTTTGAAAAAGATGCCGATTATATGTATTATTTGGTATCGGATAAAGTAAGTAAATCGGAATTCACTATTGCCCAGATTGCAGCCATGCTCAAGCCGTTCGTGCAATAAAATCAAGGTTAGAAGATTTCACCCATTTTTTAAAAGGACTCTCTCTGAGTCCTTTTTTCTTGCTGTGCCGCGAGAGGGAATCGGTCACGGTCGCTAAGCTTTTCAACGTCGCTACGCTCATTGAAAAGCAAGCGCCTCGACCCCGCCTCGGCGTTTCGCCTCCGGCATTCGATTCCCCCTCACTAAAAAAACTCCTTTCGGAGTTTTTTGTGCCGCGAGAGGGAATCGAACCCTCATGGTCTCGCGACCGCACGATTTTGAGTCGTGTTCGTCTACCAGTTCCGACATCGCGGCATGTTGATAAATAGGCAGTCTGGCTACCGATTACGTGTTTAGTATAGTAAATAAAATATTAATTGTCAAAAGGTATTCTTTATTATATAATGGCTCTATATGGGGAAAATTATTGCAATCGTTAATCAAAAGGGCGGGGTGGGGAAAACGACCACCTCCGTTAATCTCAGCGCCTATTTAGCTCATTTGGGTAAACGGGTGCTTTTAGTAGATGTTGACCCTCAAGCTAACGCCACTTCAGGACTAGGGATTGAACACCGGAACCTGGATTTTGGTATCTATGAATCTCTGGTAGGCAATAAGCCGCTGTTTGAGATCATTAAGCGGACCGTTCAGAAAGATCTGCACGTCGCTCCGGCGACTTTGGCTTTGGCTGGCGCCGGCGTAGAAATGGTCACTCTTGATAATCGGGAATTCCGTCTATCCAATATTTTAGAAGAAGTCAGGAAGGACTATGACTATATCGTTATTGACGGACCGCCTTCCTTGGGACTTATGACAGTTAATAGTCTGGTAGCGGCTGACGAGGTCCTTATTCCGATTCAGAGCGAGTATTTCGCGCTTGAAGGGCTTAGCCAGTTACTGGAGACAATCAGTCTAGTCCAGAATAACCTGAAGCCCAGCTTGGGCATTATGGGCGCTGTCATCACTATGTTTGACCGCCGCAATAAGCTGTCCGAGTCTGTCATGGGTGAATTATATCAATACTTCCCGAACCGCATCTTCCGGTCGATTATCCCGCGCAGCGTGCGCTTAGCAGAAGCTCCGAGTTATGGCCGCTCAATTTTGCATTATGATCCAAAATCAAAAGGCGGCAAGGCCTATGAAGGATTAGCTAAAGAAATTTTAAGTTTAGAAAAATAATATATGCCTCAAGGTTTAGGTCGGGGACTCGGTTCTCTAATTCCCAAGAAGACTGTCACATACGGTCAGAATCCTTATACAAATACGGACTCCGGAGATTTTGCGATTCCTGAGACAGTTGTTTTAAATGATGGCGACCGGATTCTCAAGATCAGTCCAGACCGTATCGTTATTAATCCGCAGCAACCTCGGACATATTTTAATGAAACCGCTCTGCATGACCTCGAAGAGTCCATTAAGCAGCACGGCATTATCCAACCTTTGATTGTCACTAAAAAAGGCGATAATTATGAACTCATCGCCGGTGAACGCCGCTGGCGCAGCGCTAAAGCTATTGGCCTGAAAGAGGTGCCGGTCATTGTGCGCGAAGAGAAAGCGCAACGGAAATTGGAAATTGCCTTGATTGAAAACTTACAGCGCGAGAATCTTAACCCTTTAGAAACGGCTAGAGCCTATAAGCGCTTGATGGATGAATTCAGTATTACACAGGAAGAGGCGGCCAAGAAAGTCGGGAAAGCCAGATCTAGCGTGGCTAATGCTTTACGCCTCTTATCCTTACCTCCGGAAATTCAAGAAGCACTGGCGGCCGGACGAATCAGTGAGGCGCATGCTAAGTATTTATTGGGTCTGGAGAATCCGGAGAAGCAACTGGCGATGTTAAAGAAGATTATGCGTCAGAATCTGACCGTGGCTGAAACTGACAAAGAAATTAAGCGTTTGACTGGCAGCAAAGAAAAGCTCGAGAAAGATTATTTCGACCGGGCTCAGGAAACGGAAATCAGCGACTTTTTAGGCACTAAGGTTGAGCTGAAGCGCCAGGGCCGGGGCGGAAAGATTATGATTGACTTCTATAGCGAAGAAGAGCTGATTACAATTTTAAAGAAGATTAATAAGCAATAGCATTTAAATACTGAGGTAAATAGAAAAGGCGAATCTTGTTGATCCGCCTTTTTGTTTGTTTGATGCTCATTATATTCTGAGCCATAAAGTCATCGGGAATTTATTTCCGAAAATTCTCTTTCTTAAGGTAATGACTTTTTGTTTGCCATTGAAAGAGTAATAGCAGGCTTTTGTTTTCTCTAGAAAAATTACGGTCCCGACTTTAATGTTTTCTAGCCTGTTAATTTTTTCGGTGGCTTCTTCGCTTGTTTCGGCATCTCGTAGGATGTGGCCGATTTCAAAGGATGGGGGAATGATGTCGCAGTATTTCAAAATATACTTCCTTTCTTTTATTAAGTTTTTAAGTTATTAAAGTTCTGATAATTGATACATTGTAGAATAGTATATTAACTGCATTTAGTCAATAGTGGCCGTCGGGGAAGGTGTAAATATTGCTAAATTCTGTCAAGTTGTCAGCCTGCTATTCTTATACTAAAATAATAAGACAAACCTTAATTTTTCTTAAGCAGTTTTATTCATGTCTTTCGTCCATCTCCACAACCATAGCCACTATTCCTTGCTCGACGGCTTAACTAAGCTCGACGAGATGGTTAACCTCGCCAAAGAGCAGGGATCACCAGCCGTAGCCTTAACTGACCATGGGGTGATGTATGGCATCATTGAGTTCTATCAGAAGGCTAAGAAAGCTGGCATCAAGCCGATTTTGGGCGTGGAAACTTACTTAGCACCTCACTCCCGCCATGATAAGAATACGCGCGAGGATGGCCGCGGCTTCCATCTTTTACTGTTGGCGAAGAACATGACCGGCTATAAGAACCTGATCAAACTCGTCTCAGCTGCTCATGTTGAGGGCTTTTATTATAAACCCCGCATTGACTGGGAAATTCTGTCGCAGCACCATGAAGGTTTGATCGCCTGTTCGGCGTGTCTGGCCGGTGAGATTCCGCGGCTGATTACGGCTGACAAGATTGATGAGGCTAAGAAGAGAATTTTGGAATATAATGAATTATTCGGCCAGGGCAATTATTACTTAGAAATCATGGATCATCCGGAAATTCCGGAGCTCACCCGTGTCAATAAAGTTCTGATTGAGTTGTCTAAAGAATTAGGCGTCCCGCTGGTAGCGACTAACGATGTTCATTACTTGAAGAAAGAAGACGCTGAAGCGCAAGATATTTTATTATGTTTGCAGAATAAGAAAAAGATTACCGACACTGACCGGATGAAGATGATCGGTCATGGCGATTATTCTTTCCGCTCGAATGCCGAAATGATCGAGGCTTTTAAAGATACACCGGAAGCGATTGAGAATACTTTGAAGATTGCCGAGATGTGTAATGTGGAAATCGAACTCGGTAATATCCAATTGCCATATTTTGAGGTGCCGGCTGGTTATGACGGTAATTCATATTTGAAAGAATGGTCAGTCCAAGGAATCGCTAAGCGTTTTCCGGAAGCGACGGCCGAAGAAATGGTAAAAATTAATGAGCGCCTGGAATATGAATTATCGGTCATTGCGAAGATGGGTTGGCCTTCATACTTCTTAATCGTGGCTGATTTCATTAACTGGGCTAAGGATCAGAAGATTGTCGTCGGTCCAGGCCGTGGCAGTGCGGCTGGATCATTAGTTTGCTATTTGACGGGCATCACCAATCTTGACCCTCTGAAGTATGATTTGCTCTTCGAAAGATTTTTGAATCCGGAACGTATCTCCATGCCCGATATCGATATGGATTTCGCCGATACCCGCCGGGGTGAGGTTTTGAAATACGTGGAAGAAAAATACGGCCAAGATCATGTTTCTCAGATCATTACTTTTGGAACGATGGCGGCGCGAGCGGCCGTACGCGATGTCGGTCGGGTTCTGGACGAGCCCTATGATTATTGCGACAAGATTTCCAAGAGCATCCCGTCCATGATGAAGCTGGAAGAGGCGCTCAAAACCGTGCCGGAGCTTAAGGAAATGTATAATACCGAGCCGGCCGCTAAAAGGATTCTTGACTATGCTAAGCGCTTGGAAGGCGTCGCTCGCCATTCTTCAACCCACGCTTGCGGCGTGCTCATTACGAAAGACGCGTTGACCGAGAATACACCGATCCAATTCGCTTCGTCGGCGGATAAGAGCGTAATTTCTCAATATTCCTTGCATCCGGTCGAAGACCTGGGTCTTTTGAAAATGGACTTCCTGGGTCTGAAAAACTTGACCATTATCGAATCCGCTTTGAAAATCATTAAGAATACTCGCGGATTGGATATCGATATCGATAAGATTCCGTTAAATGATGACAAGGCCTATAAATTATTCCAAGACGGAGAAACGACTGGTGTCTTTCAGTTTGAATCATCCGGCATGAAGCGGTATCTGCGCGAGCTGAAGCCGACTGTCTTCGAAGATATTATCGCGATGGTCGCCCTATACCGTCCGGGGCCGATGGAATGGATTCCTGACTATATCGCAGGCAAGCATAAGACAAAGAAAGTCGTTTATCTTCATGAGAAACTGGCACCGATTTTGGAAAAAACCTATGGTGTCGCTATTTACCAGGAGCAAGTCATGCAGATTGCCCGCGACTTAGCTGGTTTTACCATGGGTCAGGCGGATATTTTACGCAAAGCCATGGGTAAGAAAATCGTGTCGCTCTTGGCGGAACAGAAAGTGAAGTTTATTGAAGGTTGCGTCCAGAACGGCGTCAATAAAGAATTGGGCGAGAAGGTTTTTTCTTTCATCGAGCCTTTTGCCGGTTATGGTTTTAATCGCAGTCATGCCGCTTGTTACGCGATGATTGGTTATCAGACCGCCTATCTCAAGGCGCATTGGCCGGTCGAGTTCATGGCAGCCTTACTCACATCCGATCAAGGCGATACTGATCGCGTGGCTATTGAAATTGAAGAGTGCCGTAATATGGGCATCAAGATTATGGCGCCGGACATTAATGAATCATTCGGGACATTTACCGTCGTTACTCCGGGTACGAGCGAAAATCGAGTGGCGGCGGTCGATGACAAGGATATTACCACTATCCGCTTTGGAATGAAGGCGATTAAGAATGTCGGCGAGCATATCGTTGAAGAGTTGATTAGGGAAAGGAAAGAGAATGGTCCTTATGAAGGTATTTTTAATATTCTCGAGCGGGTCACTGACAAGGATTTAAATAAAAAATCTTTAGAGAGTCTGATTAAGAGCGGGGCGCTGGATAATTTCGGTGAGCGCGGGCAATTATTGGCTAACGTGGAGAGAATGCTGAGCTTTAATAAGGAACTCGCGAAAAATAAAGATAGTAAGCAATCAAGTCTTTTTGCGGAATTGCCAGTCAATAATCTTAGCCACCTCACTCTTAATGACGCAGCGCCGGCGGCTCAAAATGAAAAATTAATTTGGGAGAAAGAATTATTAGGCTTGTATGTCAGCGAGCATCCTTTCAGCGTTTTCCGGCCATACCTCGTTAATTATATTATCCCTTTGGCTTCATTGGGAGGGCATAAAGGTGATGACCGCGTCATTGTGGCTGGTATTGTTTCGACGGTGAAGAAAATCATTACCCGGAAAGGGGAATCGATGCTCTTTGTTAAGCTGGAGGATGCGACTAAGTCTGTTGAGCTCTTGATTTTCCCGCGACTCTTGAAAGAAACGCCTGACCTGTGGGTTAGTGGTCAGGGAGTGATTACAGAAAGCAAGGTTTCTGAGAAAGATCAGGAGGTTAAAATTCTTGTTAATCGCGCTTTGCCACTTGATCCGCTCTCGCCGCAAGAATCAATTGATATCTTTAAAAAAATCATGTTGGAAAATCCGGCTAAGCCTGCCTATCGCGGTAAGAATGGCGGCAGTTATGGCGGCGGCTATTCTTCCGGATCTTCATCATCTTCGTCTTCAGTCAGTTCTTTGCCGGAGCGACAAACTATCAAGCTAGTAGATAAGCCCTTGCGCCTGATATTTATTCAGGAAATAAACGCCAATGACCTGCAAGCTTTGCGGCAATTATTCGCAGCTTGTCCGGGGGAAAGCGAAGTATATTTCCGAGTGACTGATAATGGACAACCGAAAATCATCAAGACGGCTTTTAAGGTGGAAAATAATACTGAGTTAATTAATAAATTAAAGGAGGGTTTTGCTGAAACTCTCAAAATAGCCGAATAAAACTATGAAAATCGTTATTTGCGGCAGCATGATCTTTGCGAAGGAAATGATGGAGATAAAAGCGGAGCTATTACGACTGGGACATGCAGTCGTCCTGCCCCGCAACGCCGATAAGTATGCGCGCGAGAAACTCGCCTTGGCAACAGCCGAAGAATCGGCAGAACAAAAGATTAAAGAAGATCTCATCAGAATGCATTACGAAGAAATTAAAGAAGCTGATGGCGTCTTGGTTTTAAATTATGATAAGGGCGGAGTTGATAACTATGTCGGTGGAAATTCATTCTTGGAAGCGGGCTTCGCTCATATTCTAAACAAGAATGTATATTTTTTATACGATATTCCGCGCATGCTGTATAGCGATGAGCTCGAAGCCTTGCAGCCGATTATTTTAGAGGGTGATTTGAGTAAGATTTAATTGTCGGATTTTTAAAATTCTGGTATAATAGAGTTAAAGAAATTTAACTCTATTTTTTTTATATTATATATAAAAATTGTTATTTGATTTATGCCAAAGAAAAAATCTGCCGCTTCCTCAGTTGCCGTTAAGAAGCCGCGAATTGTAAAAAAATCGGTTACCAGAACTATTCATCCTAAGAAAAAGACTAGGCCGGTTCTGATTGATGTTATTGAAGACGAGCCGATGGCTGAAGCCGGCTGGCCGATGTATAAAGATGATTCTGCTGAAGAAAAGAAGGCTGCGCCGGTGACAGAGAAAGAAGTTGTCACGGAATCAGTTTCCGATCCAGAAGAGATTACCGGTCTAGCTCCGTTGAAAGCGAATAATACTGAAGAAATTGATAATCAAAAAAAATACTTTGCCGATTTAGCCAGTGAATTAAGCGGCTCAAAAGAAACCGCGCTTGACGCTCACACTGAAGCAGCTAAGCCGGGCACTGACAAGCGTCGGAGCATCGGTTTATATCGTCATTTAGTGATAAAGTTCATTATCCTGGTGGCTATCCTAGCTGCAGTCGTCCTGTATTTTTCTTTTTCTAAACTGACTGTCATTTTAAATCTTAAGGGAGAGAGCGTTAGCGATACGATGTTGCTTAATGTGGCAGACCCTAGTTTAGCGACCGCTTCAACCAGCTCCGCTTTTACAGCGTCCAATGACCCTCGCGAAAAAATAAATGGCAGCCTGAAAGAACTGAACGCCAGCGTGACGAAATCATATCCGGCTAGTGGTGAAACATATCTGGGCGAAGCGATTATCGGGCAGGTTACTTTGATTAATAATTCTCCGAAGAGTCAGGCTCTGGTAGCGACCACTCGGTTGTTGAGTCAAGACAATAAGTTGTTCCGGATCAAGAACGCCGTGGTCGTGCCGGCTAACGGTCAAGTGGTGACTGATATTTACTCTGATGCGCCAGCGGCTGACATGGCGATAGAGCCAACAACTTTCACTATTCCTGGACTTTGGCTGGGCTTACAGGACAAGATCTTTGCTAAGAGCAACGCAGCTTTTGTTTTCTCTAAACAGGTTTTGAAATATGTTACTTCTGAAGACTTAAGCATGGCTTCTAAAGATATTAATGACGCTTTGACTGAAGAGGCGAAGAGGCAAGCCCAGGTAGCGGGCGCTGATGATAAAGGGGAATGGTTATATTTGCCGAATGGTCCAGTGGTCGTGAGTATTGACGCTAAGGTCGGCGACAAGAAGAACGAATTCAGCGTGAAGGCTAGTGGTAAAATTGTGACTGTTTATTTCTCTAAGGAAGAAGCGGCTAAGCTGGCGGCGGCTAAATTTAACCTGATTATTCCTGACGATAAGGAGTTAAGCGAATTTAAGCCTGAGAGCATTACCTATAGTTTTGATAATTATGACGCCCCTTCCGGTTCAGCGACGATTAAAGCCGCTTTTAATGGCGTGATGATTTTAAAGAGCGATTCTGAGGTTATCGATCCGGCTCAATTGGTTAATCTTAATGCGGAGCAGATTGGTACGTATTTAAGGAGTCAGGCGGAAGTGAAGACTTATGAATTAAAATTCTCCCCGTCATTTATCCAGAAGGCGCCAAGTTTAGTTGACCGGATTAAGGTTGAGGTGAAGACGGAGTAGATTCATCCAAAAAAAATTATATTAAAAAACTTCGG
Source organism: Candidatus Falkowiibacteriota bacterium (assembly GCA_009885285.1). Classification (GTDB taxonomy): domain Bacteria; phylum Patescibacteriota; class Patescibacteriia; order Patescibacteriales; family UBA12465; genus UBA12465. The sequence continues at coordinate 16,107 of VFKX01000052.1, read as the reverse complement.
CATTAAACCGAAGTTTTTTTATTCACAATGGTTTATCGAACTTAGAAAATACCGAAGATTTTTGAGGAGCTCGTAGTCTTAGCCTTGATTTTCTTATTGAAAATAGCTAGCGCCTCCTTAGCGTTCTTATTATAGAAAATGATAGAACCGATAGCTTCACATAGCCGAGTCGCTTCTTCCAGGGACCTCTGATGCAGATTGCGACCGATAGCTAGGCCCGAAGTGCCGGAAACTTTTGACTGGACCTCCAAGAACTCCAGCAGGTCTTTGACGGGGCGCTTATCGCCACCGACGCAGACAATCTTAGTCCGACCGGCAGCTTCCACGGCTTCACGGAAACGGACAGCGGCGGCGTTCTTATCTTTGACAGAATAGGGATACTTAATTTTAACGAAATCAGCGTCAAGCGCAGCGGCCACTCCAGCTCCGCCAGCGATGGTATGGACATCTTCTTCGTTAATGCCTTTAGCGCGGGGATAGACCCAGAGGATAGCCAATAGGCCGGCCTGATGGGCCTCAAAAATGGCTTTAGCCGCCTCTTTAAGCATTTCGGCTTCATATGTACCGCCTAGGTATAAGGTATAGCCGATAGCGGTGATATTTAAGCCGCTTTGCTTCTTGAAAGCAACGATATCTTTAACATCCCACCAGACTCGGCTGGAATTCTTGTCGCCAGTGCCGAGATTAGTCTTGCCGTTTAATTTAATGATATAGGGAACAGACGGATAATCCAATCCGTAGCGGGAGATTAAGCCGAGGTGAGTCGCAAAAGCGCCTCCTTGAGACGCGGCCGCAATCCGGAAAAGATGCTCCGGATTCCGGTCTTCAGGACTAATATTGGGGCCATAGAAATCTTCATTGAGGTGTTCAATTTTCTGGTCACCGGCGATTAAGAGGAGATTGCCGCTATTATTGGTTAATAGGCGGTAATTCTTCAGGTATTCGTTCTTTTTATTGCTCGGGACGCTCGCTGGTACTTTGACAGATTTCATAAGGATGAAATTTTAAAATATTCTTAGGTTATGCTATGATACAAGTATTATCTAGCATAATAACTGTTAAATATTATATCACAATTATGTCAAAAGAAGAAAACATCAATGAGCCGGAGCGCGAACCGGATTTACGAGAGTATAGCGGTGAGTCCGGCGTGAGTTTGAAATTGATGAATATCGGTCTCTGGGTGGCTGACCATCGCCGCCGGATCTTTAAGGGCGTCATCATTTTTATGATTTCCTTATCTGTTTTCTTTTTTATTTATTCCGGTTACGGTTATGTAAAATATTATTTGGCTGGCGATCCGAATGCTAACCAGATTAATAATAACTTAGTTATTCCGCGGGTGGAAACTATTGATCTTGAGGCTGGACAAATGAAAGTCTTAAGCAGTAATGGCCACACTGATCTCTTAGTTGAAGTTTTTAATGCTAATGATAAGTATACGGCCAGCTTTAATTATTGCTTTAAACAGACTGGGGCTGATATTTTCTGCGGCGAGGCTTTTATTTTTCCCGGCGAGAAGAAATTCGTCATGGCTTTAGCTCAGGAGGTGACCGGCAGTCGCAGCGAGCTGAGCTTTGTGATTGTGGATACGACCTGGCGTCGCCTTGATGCTCACTTGATTCCTAACTGGACTTATTTCTTTAATCAGCGCCTGGATTTTGCAGTGATGGATGTCAGTTTTGAATCGGGAACAGCCAGCGGCTTATCGGATAAGCTTAATCTCAATACTCTAGATTTTTCCATCAAGAATCAGACCGCTTATGGATATTATGAAGCTCCTCTGAATATTTTCTTGTACAGCGGTACTGAGGTTGTGGCAGTCAACCATTACCTATTAAATAATTTTTTGCCGGGTGAAACTCGCTCGGTTAAAATGAGCTGGCCGGGGAGTTTCGGTTCAGTCAATCGGACGGATGTTATTCCGGATATTAATATTATGGACGATACTGTTTATCTTAAATATCAGGGTTCGGCCGTTCAATAAATTATGCTGAGCCGTTTGAGGCAATATTTTAAGAATTTTGACTGGATAATCTTGGCGGTTGTTCTGCTTTTGGTCGTTTTTGGGCTGGTAGAGATTTATAGCGTGGCTTTAGGACAGGGCAGTTTGAATCTCTTAAACTTTAAAAAGCAATTACTATTTGCCGGTATCGGATTCCTCATGCTGTTTACTTTCACCTTCGTGGATTCTTACTTCTTGAAAAGCTTGAATAAGTATATCTATGTTTTAGGCGTGCTAGTTTTGATTGCCGTCTTATTCTTCGGAGAAACTGTCCGAGACACCAAGGGCTGGTTCAATGTCTTTGGTTTCGGTTTGCAGCCGGTGGAATTCGTAAAGATTGTCCTGATCATTTCATTGTCCAGTTATTATTCCAGCCTAGCCACTAGAGTGAAAACCGGCCGGCATTTTATCGGCTCAGCTATCCTAGCTTTCCTGTTAATAGGGTTAATCATGCTGCAGCCGGACTTCGGGTCGGCGATGATTTTGGGGGCGATTTGGTTGGTCATGCTTTTGGCAGCCGGGTTTAATAAGAAGTATTTTATCATCATCGGGGCCAGTGGCTTGATTTTGTTCGTGGTGGCCTGGTTCTTTCTGTTCAAGGACTACCAGAAGGAGCGAATTATGAATTTTTCCCACGCGAAACAGGACGTCAAGGAATCCGGCTATAATATCAACCAGTCCATCATTGCCATCGGTTCCGGCGGTTTGACGGGCAAGGGGGTGGGATTCGGGTCCCAGTCTCAGCTCCGCTTCTTGCCGGAAGCTCAAAATGACTTCATTTTTGCTGTAATATCAGAGGAATTAGGGTTTTTGGGGGTTGTTCTCGTCCTGGGCTTTTATTCCATTTTTTTCTATCGCTGTTTCCTGGCTCTGAGGAAAATGAACAATGATTTCGGGATTTACTTCATTTTGGGGGCGACAGGCTTGATTTTTATTCAAATGTTTATTAATATTGGTATGAACATAGGAATAGTCCCGGTAGTGGGATTACCCCTGCCTTTTATTAGTTATGGCGGCAGTTCACTTATATCTTTGCTATTATTAGTAGGTATAATTGAGAACATCATTATTAAATCAAAAATTAGCTATTAAAGCTTATAAAAACTTAAAAAGATATGGAAATTAAATTAGCAGCTCAAAAGAGAGAAAAGAACGAAAAACTCAGCGCGGATTTTATCCCAGCCGTCATTTATGGCAAGGGCGTAGAAAATACCAGCCTTAAGGTTAAAAAGGTGGAATTTGAAAAAGCCTTTTCTAAGGCCGGCGAATCAAATCTGATCAGCTTGGATTTAGGCGCTGGTGAAGTTAAAGTTGTTGTTAAAGACACTCAGAAAGATGTTTTAAAGGGAACCTTTACTCACGTCGATTTCTACCAGGTTAACATGAAGGAGAAAATCACAGCAGAAATTCCTTTACACTTCATTGGTGAATCTAAAGCCATTAAGGAATTAGGTGGTGTTCTGATTAAGAACATGGATCACTTGGAAGTTGAATGTTTGCCGGGTGCTTTAGTTGATCATATTGATGTAGATATTTCCCAATTGGCAACATTTGAAGATACTATCAGAATCAAGGACTTAATCTTACCGGTCGGTGCTACCACTACTAGTGATTTGAGCGATATGGTCGCCGCTGTCCGCGAACCGAAAGCGGAGGCAGAGCCGACTCCAGCTGTAGCGGCCGCTGTTGCTGCTCCGGCAGCTGGTGCTAAGAAAGAAGAAGTTAAGAAGCCAGAAGCTAAGAAATAATTTATTAGAAATTGAAGAAATAAAAAAATCCTTCTGCCAGTCGGTAGAGGGATTTTTTGTTAGACTGAGGCTGAGTAAATATAAAATCTCCAGGTTGTCTGGAGATGTGGTACGAATGGCTTAAATATTGACGCGAATAACTCTTTGGGATGGCTCAATTGTTTCGCCATTTTCGGCCTCCTCAAAGGTTGCATTGTTGTTTTGTTTAAGTTTATAGATGCGGACGCAATTAGACTGATCAGTTTCAGCTGATGTTTTCTTATAGAGTCCGGATATCCAGAAAGTTATAGAGTTGCGCTTGATAAAATATGCGCCGACCTCTAAGGCCGCGAAATTTGTTTCGGAGTGTTTCATGTATTTGTATTTAAAGAACCGTTTAATTATCTTTATCATTTAATCATAGATAAGGCGTTTAGGCTAGGGAGGCCTGATAATTTGAGTAATAAAAAACCCGATCATAGATAGACCGGGTCAAGCTCTTTGTTAAGCGTTTTCTTTGACTGATGTTTTTGGGCTGTTAGTAGTGTTAATCTCCACCACTTCATCATCTTCTCTGACTAAGCCACATATTTGCCAGTGCTTGCCGACCAGGAATTTTGCGCAGCCGTTGCAGGTCGCTGATATTTTTTTATATAATCTAGTCAGGTTGTTGAAGCCCCAGCCAGGAGTAGTAACGATGAATAAAGCTCCTTTAGGCAGGTCGGCGACAGTTTTGTTTCCTTTTTCGTTCATGATGAATATCCTTTATTGTTTAAGAACTATGATTATTTAAGCATGAATATGCCACTTTGTCCAGGCCAGCGTTGTTATGTCAGGCCAATAAAAAACCCGATTTTTGTATTAATCGGGCTACTGAATGACTATCAGTGTGGTCTAATTCTTTCTGTATCAATCTTGATTACTTCCGTATCATCGCTGACCCGGGTAATTTTCCACTCGGATTTAACCTTGATTATAGCATTACCCAGATTACTGGTAATTTTTCTAATCAAGTTGACGACATCGTCCATTAGGTTTGGCTTGACGATAAATTGATCGTCTTCTTTGAGCTCTCCAAATGTCATACTTTCTTTCCTTTCTTTTTACTCTTGTTAACCTTTTTCACTTTGCGATGCTAGTCCATCTCAAAATCATTACTAGGTTCATACCCGTCAATAAAATCCCCATCTTCTATTAGTGTGTATGAGATGTTGGCACTGGCGATTTTTTCATACTGGGTAGCGACAGTAGTAAATTTCCCCGAAGCGTTGACGTAGCCATTTTTTTGGATGTCAAAATATTGGCTAATTGTGATAATTTCCGACCCCGATTTGTTCTTGAGCGTAATCGTTACATCAAGGCCGACAGCTTCACGCGGCAAACTGTTTACGACTGAGGACAGGCTGATTTCGCCGGACGAATAATAATTGATGACTACATTTTTTGCTATTGCTACAAAATTTTTGTCATAAACGAAACCACTAAAGTGGAAATCATTCCAGCTTAGTTTTTTTTGCGCTTGCAAGCTAGAGGCGCCAGCATTGATTAAGATTACCATCATTAAAATAGCGATGATTCTGGGAAATTGAGTAACTTTCTTCATGTCTGATATTATTAAGTTATACAAAAGAACGATTATATTAAAATAATGAAGTTTTTTATTGTATTTGTCAATAGTGTAGAGGCCAATAAAAAACCCGGCTATAATAAGTCGGGTTAACTAAAATTTCAGGTATTTCTTACTACTTCATCATTGATATTGATAAGATAATGAATTTGGCTGCCAAAATGGCTGCCATCTATTATTATCTTATTGCCCACCGTATCTTCGCCAGTGTTTTCATCAATCTTGGTAAATATCTTATTACCACAGGGATGATTGACTAGTGAAAATGATTCTCCAATTCTTAAATCTGCAAATTTCATATTTCAAGTATTAAATAACTTCTATATCTCTAAGTCACAATTTAATCATAAAAAACCTATTCTGTCCAGAGAGGTCGGGGAGCACAGAGAACTGAGCGCTCGGGAATAGTGTTGACGCCATAGCGTCTATTTTAGTGGTTTGAATAGGATCAATTTCGCATATTATGACAGCATTTCGGAATGATATGCCTTTGAGCTGTTTAAATAACTCCTGATAATATTTTAACCCATCCTTGCCACCATCCAGCGCCAGGATAGGCTCGCGGCTAATGCTCGGAGCGGCCTTGATCTGAGTCTTGGTTAAATAGGGAAGATTAGCCGCAATAATTAGTTCTGTCGGACTTAAGTCACGTTTCTCTAGTTTAAGCGGACTAAGAAGGTTACCTCTATGAAAGGTTATTTTCTTATCAAGCTTATATTTAAGGGCATTAGCTTTAGCAACTTTTAAAGCACTACTGGAAATATCCACCGCTTGGAATTCTGAGCGGCGATAAAGAGCAGGGAACTTAGCTTTTAATTCACGAGCGACTGAGATGATAATAGCTCCCGAACCGGTACCCAGGTCGATAATTAAAGGTTTTAAGGACGATTTCTGAGCGAGGCTGATAATATCATCAACCATCATCTCTGTCTCCGGGCGCGGTGTCAGTACAGCTGGCGTAACTTTAAAATTCAAGCCATAGAAACCCTTCTCGCCAACAAGATATGCCACTGGCCAATTAGCCAAGCGCTTTTTTTCCAGTTCATGATATTTTTTTACCACCGCCGCACTCACATCATACTCTGGATGAGCAAACAAAAACTCCCGGCTTTTGTTTAATAAAAAAGCCAGGAGTAATTCGGTGTCTAAGAGCGGCAGAGCCGTATTTTTTAAAATGGCGCGCACTTCCATATTATTGTAATTGTATTTTTTCTGCTTTTTTGAGTTCTTTAATGATTTCATCGATATCACCGTCGATGATGCGCGGGATGCTGTGCCAGGACATATTGATGCGGTGATCAGTGACTCGATCCTGAGGGAAGTTGTAGGTCCGGACTTTGTCGCTGCGGTCGCCGCCGCCGACTTGGGTCTGGCGAGCACTGGACTCGGCTAAACGTTTTTCTTCTTCTTGTTTGGCGAGCAGGCGGGAACGTAAAACCTGTAAAGCTTTTTCCTTATTTTGATGCTGTGACTTCTGATCCTGGCAGGAAACGACCGTGCCGGTCGGGATATGGACGATACGGATTGCGGAATAGGTGGTGTTGACGCATTGGCCGCCGGGACCGCTGGAGCAGAAAGTATCGATTCTTAAGTCATTAGCTTTGATTTCAATATCAACTTCCTCGGCTTCCGGCAAGACGACGACCGTGACGGTTGAGGTATGAACTCTGCCCTGTTTTTCTGTTTCCGGAACGCGCTGGACGCGGTGAGTACCAGCTTCAAATTTTAGGAGGCCATAAGCTCCAACGCCCTTAACTTCAAAAGTGACTTCCTTAAAGCCGCCGATGCCGATGACGCTGGATTCAATCAGACTAAGCTTAAAGCCGCGGCGTTCGCAGAAATGGGAATACATGCGGAAGAGGTCGCCAGCAAATAAGGCCGCTTCGTCGCCGCCGGCTCCGCCTCGGATTTCAATGATAGCATTCTTCTTATCCATCGGGCTGGCCGGATGGATTTCTTCTTCAATTTCATCCTTAAGCTGTTCGGCGCGTTCATTTAAGCCGGCCATTTCCTCGCTGGCCATTGCCTTTAAGTCTTCATCTTTTTCAGTGTTGATCATTTCCGTGTTCTGGCTGATCTGCTCGGTGACCTTGTCCAATTCCAAAATCAACGCCATGGCTTTTTTCAAAGCAGCGTGATCTTGGGAAGTTTTAATCATGGATTTCTGATCCTTCATGGTCTCAGGATCCATCATGGTTGTCTCGAGCGCCCGGAAGCGCTCTTTAATGTCTTCGTACATAATTTTCAGATAACAAAAAACAATCAGGCTTATTTAATTATTCTAGCATAGGTAGCGCGAATAATTAAAGCTGATTGCTTTTTGGAGACGTTATTTTTTGTTCAAAGTGACCTGGGAAATTCTTTTCAAATCCTTAGTCTTAACGACGACTTCTTTCTTAGCTTTAACTTCAGCGCGAGCGGCGCGCTTCACTTTCTTGCCTTTCTTACCTTCGGCGGCAGATTCTTTAGCATCAACCTTAGCGACGTATTTTTCAACGCGGCGGGCGGTATCGACTAATTTCTGTTTGCCAGTGTAAAAAGGATGGCAAGCGGAACAAAGTTCAACTTTAATCTCCGGTTCGGTTGAACCAGTTAAAAAGCAGTGGCCGCAAACACAAGTTACCTTGGCTTCCGGATAGTACTTAGGATGGATATTATTCTTCATACAAATAAAAAAATTCTATTTAAAACAATAAAATTTTCACTATGATTTAGGTTTATTTTTATGTAATATTATGTTATCATAAGTTCAAGATTTAATCAAGTGCCAGCAGATAACCCCTAAAATACCCGTCTATTTTATGACTAAAGTTGAAAATATTGCTAAAAATACCTCATATTTGACGATTGCCCTGATTTTCCAGAAAATCATCTCCTTTACTTACTTTACACTTTTAGCTCGTTATGTCGGCCCGGCCAGCTTGGGGAAGTATTACTTGGCCATCTCTTTCACCACAATTTTTGCCATTTTTATTGATTTGGGCTTCACCAATATCCTGACTCGGGAAATTGCTAAGGAAAAGGACAAGGCTGAGTCCTGGCTGGCGAGCATCCTGGCGATGAAGCTGCCTTTATCCGTTTTAGCTCTGGGGGCGGTCATTATCATGGTTAATGTCCTGGGCTATGATCAGCTGACTAAGACGCTTGTTTATATCTCCGCCATTTCCATGGTGCTTGATTCTTTTTCGGCGACTTTCTTTGGAGCTATTCGGGGCTTCCATAATCTTAAGTACGAAAGTATTTCTTCGGTCGTCTTTCAAATTATTGTTTTGCTGGTTGGCTATACCTCTTTGCTCTTGGGTGGGGGATTGATTCCGGCTATGGCGGCCCTGGCTTTAGCCAGTGTTTATAACTTCAGTTACTCATTATTCATTGTCAGGCGGCGCCTAGAGATTGCTGTTAGATTATTCTGGGAAAAAGCCCTGATGAAAAAAATCATTTTTATTAGTTGGCCTTTTGCAGTTTATGGCATCCTGCAACGCCTCTATATGTATCTGGACTCGGTGCTGTTATCAGTTTTGGCCGGTGATATCCAGGTCGGGTTATACCAAGTCGCTTTTAAAATCATTTTTGCTTTGCAATTTTTGCCTTCTGCCTTTACCGCTTCGCTTTATCCAGCCATGAGCGCGTATTGGCACGGTAACCGCAGCCAGCTCTTAGTGTCTTTTGAAAGAGCGATGAATTACCTGATTATCATTTCTTTGCCGATTATTGTCGGCGCAGTTGTCCTCGCCGACAAAATTATTCTTCTCTTCAAGAGTGGTTATGACGGCGCAGCCCTGCCTTTGCGAATTTCCATCATTTCCTTAATTTTCATCTTTTTGAATTTTCCCATTGGATCTCTTCTTAATGCCTGTGATGCGCAGAAAAAGAATACTCGCAATATGGCTATTGTCATGACGGTCAGCTTATTGCTTAATATCTTACTCATTCCGCGTTGGCAAGCAGCCGGTGCTAGTGCCACGGTTCTCATGACTAATGCCTTGATGTTTATGCTGGGTATTTCGGCAGTAAAAAAAATCGTGCCTTATCGTTTGCGCAAGAATCTCAAGACCTTCGGAAAAGCCTTAGCGGCCTCAGTTGTGATGGGACTGATGATTTATATTGGTAATGGTTATCTGAATATTTTTATTGTCACTATCCTGGGCGGAGCTATTTATTTCTACGGTCTCTTTTTGTTCGGCGGTTTTAGCCGGGCTGATATTAAGAGTGTGATGAAATCCTTTAAGCGCCGGGAAGCGGCCGCTGAAATCGCTAATTCCGAACCTAGTCTTTAGCTATATGATGAAAATCCTTTTACTGACCACTGAATATCCGCCGTTTAAAGGCGGGGTCGCCAATTACTACGAGAACTTGGTTAATGCCTGGCCGAGTTCGGGGAGTTTAGCGGTGACTGATAATAGCCAGAATGAATTAATTGCGCCGAGTGGTTTCTGGCCATGGCGGCAAGCTTTCAAAACAGTGGGTCAAAGAATAAGATCCGAAAAGATTGATTATCTGTTCGTCGGCCAGGTTTTACCTCTAGGAACTGTCGCCTGGTTATTATCGCTCCTGATGCCGATCAGATACGCTGTTTTCTTCCATGGCATGGATTTAAGTTATTCACTGCGCCGGGCTCATAAGAAATTTCTGACAAGCTTGATTGTACGCCGGGCGGATAAGATTATCTGCGCCAATACTTATGTGAAAAGCCAGATAGATAAATATTATCCCCAGGGACGTGCCAAGACGATAATTATTAATCCGGGGGTGGTGACGGAAGTGCCAGAGCCTCGCGAAGAACTCTTGGCTCATTTGCAAGTTAATTACGGATTGGGCGCTGATAAGATTACTCTGTTTACTTTAGGCCGCCTAGTGAGACGCAAGGGGGTTGATAAAGTTATTGCCGCTTTAAGTGGTTTGCCTGACGAACTGCTTAAGCGGATAACATATTACGTCGGAGGTATTGGACCAGATGAAGAATATTTGAAGACCGCTGTGCCGTCTCGGCTTAAGGATAAAATTATTTTCTTGGGCGAGCTCAGAGAAGACGAGAAATGGGCCTGGCTCTGTTCCTGCGATATTTTTATCATGCCGGCCCGGGATATTCAGGGTGATTATGAAGGCTTCGGCATCGTGTATTTGGAAGCCAATCTCTGCGGTAAGCCGGTTATCGCGGGGCAAGCGGGCGGAGTGAGCGACGCTGTCATTGATAATTATAACGGTCTAATGACAAATCCTGAAGATATTGATAGCGTGAGAGCCGCCATCATTAAACTATCTTTAGATGAGGAACTACGGCACCGCCTTGGTCAGAATGGTCGCGACCGAGCCATGAGCCAATTCAATTGGCCGGCACTTGCAGCCAAATTAAATAGTAAAATTATATGATTTCTATAATAATACCGGTTTACAATCAAGCGCAAAAATTGATTAAGACTTTGGCGGGGATTGCCAGTCAGACGTATTCTGACTATGAAGTCATTATTGTTGATGACGGTTCAACTGATCAGGTTCAGGCTGTTTTTTCTAAATATTTTAAGAGCCTTACTACAGAACATAATTATTTATTTTTGACCCAGAAAAATCAAGGAGCGCCGGCCGCCCGGAATCGCGGTTGGCAGGCCGCCAAAGGAGATTATTTATTTTTCTGCGATGCCGACGCCGTCATGAAGCCTAACGCTTTGGAGTTATTGCTCGACGCCTTGAATAGTAATCCGCAGGCGAGCTATGCTTATCCTTCTTTCTATTGGGGTCAGAAACTATTTAAGGTAGGAGATTTTAATCCTGATAAGCTGAAAGCAGGGCCGTATATCCATACCATGGCTTTGATTAAGCGCTCAGATTTTCCGGCGAGCGGCTGGGATATTGCCATTAAGAAATTACAGGACTGGGATTTATGGTTAACGATGCTCGAGCAGGGGCGAGTGGGCGTCTGGGTGCCGCAAATTTTGTTTACAGTCGCTCCGGGCGGAACCATCAGTTCTTGGCTGCCATCTTTTGCTTATAAGCTATTCCCGTTCATGAAAAGGGTTAAGAAATATAATAACGCTTTGGCCATTGTTAAAGCCAAGCATCATTTAAACTAAGCTTATGAAAAATAATCAAAAAATTTATCTTAAATCGCGCGGTCTGATTATCCTGGGTTTCGCCGCCATCTTGTTGCTGATAGGACTAAGCATTATTTTTTCTGCCAGACGCGGCTGGTCCATGATGCGGGGCGGGAGATTAGCTGTTCAGTCGGAAATGCCCATGCGTTCCGCTATCGTGACGCTTAAGGATAAGGATTTGACTGTTGAGGTTGCTGAAACTGACTCTGACCGCTATCAAGGCCTGAGCAATCGTGATAGCCTCTGCGATAATTGCGGCATGCTCTTTAATTTTCCAGACTCAGGTCGACGGTCTTTTGTCATGCGCAATATGAAATTTCCGCTGGATATTATCTTTATAGAAAACGGGGTAATTAAGAATATCGCCGCGCAACTGGCGCCGGAAGGAAATGAGCCGAAAAATATTTATGAAAGCATGGAGCCAGTCAATCAGGTGCTTGAGGTCAGGGGCGGGTATTGTGAGACTAATGATATTAAGCCGGGAGACAAAATATGGGTAAAATAAATTATAAAACAATCGGCTTGATGACGGGCGGTTTCTTGGTAATTGAAGCCCTGTCTTTTTTATTATTTTCTTCGGCCATAGGCAATGGTCTGATGCTGATAGTTTTGACCTTGTCAGTTATAGCTCTGACTGCCTATCGCCTGGAATACGGGTTTCTGATACTTTTGAGCGAGTTATTCATCGGTTCAATGGGCCATACTTTTTTTATTAATCTGTTGGCCGGACAATTGCCGCTCCGTATCGCTCTGTGGCTGTCTTTCATGTTTGTTTTTGCGGTTAAATTTGTCTGGCAATTCTGCCAGGTAAAAACTGACAGAAAATATTTTCAGAATCTTAAGAGCTTTGGCTTTAGTCCTTATTTCCTAGGATTATTTATATTTATGGCCATTGCTTTAGTAAATGGCATTATGCGCGGCCAGGCGCCGGCTAATATTTTCTCCGACTTCAATTCCTGGTTATTTTTCCTATTAATTATTCCGGCGGTCGCTATTTATGGCGGACAGGAAGAAGGGAAGATTAAGCGCTTGCAAACAGTATTTATAGCCGCGGCGATTTGGATGAGCCTGAAGACTCTTATTTTTCTGTATATCTTTACTCACAACACAGCCATCGCTCCAGAAGTATATAATTGGCTGCGCCGAACGCTGAACGGAGAGATGACGGCGACGACGGCCGGCTGGCCGCGGATTTTCATTCAAGGGCAGATTTATACTGGAGTAGCTTTTTTTCTGACGCTCTGGGTGAGTCAGGCGGAATTTAAGTTTAAGCAGATTTTTCAGCGGAAAAATATTTGGCTATTGGCTTTAGCCGCATTATTCATGAGTAGTCTGATTATTAGTTTTTCTCGCAGCTTTTGGATGGGCCTCTTGGCAGCAGCCGGATTAAGCATAGTCCTTATTTGGCGAATCTATTCTTTTAAGAAGGTGTTAATATCGGCTGCCTGGATGCTGCTCTCTTTTGTCGGCAGTTTTATTATCATTTATGCTGTGGCCGCTTTCCCTTATATCTATCGCACAAATTTTCAGGCTAGCCTCTTGGACCGGGTTAGTAATGGTGGGGAGTCAGCTATTACATCGCGTTGGAGCCTCTTGCCGGTCTTGATGAAAGAAATCATGAAAGAACCAGTCTTTGGTCAAGGATATGGAGCAACGATAACCTATCAGTCGAGTGACCCGCGGGTGCTGCAGAATAATCCTGACGGTCAGTACACCACCTATGCTTTTGAATGGGGCTATCTGGATCTTTGGTTAAAGATGGGCTTCCTGGGAGTCGCCAGCTATCTTCTGTTGATCGTTATGCTGATTATAGCTAATATCCGTCAAGGAATAAGAGCGAAGCAGTTCTGGTATTTTGGACTGGCTGCCGCCTTAGTTTTTTTAGCAATTACCAACGTTTTTACCCCCTATCTCAACCATCCGCTGGGTATCGGAATGATAATTATCTGCTCTTGTCTAATCCCGATAAATAAGATATATTAAACTTTGAATTAAGCTTCAATAATTAAAACAAAATTATGAACGAACAAATCATTTCCCAGGAAGGTTACGACAAATTGAAAGATGAAATGAACTTTTTGGGTACCGTTAGACGCAAGGAAATCGCTGAGCGAATCGAGAAGGCTAAGGACCTTGGAGATTTGAGCGAAAACGCTGAATATAGTGAAGCGAAAGACGCCCAAGCGTTAAACGAGGGGCGTATTTTAGAACTGGCGAATTCCTTGAAGAATGTGACTGTTGTTCAGGCTCATGTCTCGACCGACGAGGTCAGTATGGGTTCGAGAGTGACCGTGAAATCGGAAAATGGCGAGAAAGAATACACCATTGTCAGTTTTAATGAAGCTGATCCGTTAAATGGCAAGATTTCTAACGAGTCGCCTTTAGGTGTCGCTTTCCTGCATCATCGCAAGGGAGATAAGGTTGAAGTGGATACTCCTCGCGGTTTGATTAAATATACAATTTTAAAGACTGAGTAAGAAGTTAAGCATCATAACTTTAACCATATGTCTGAAGCGACAGAAATAAAAAATCCTTTGAATGAAAGGCAAGAGCGTTTAGAGAAACTAACTAAAATCCAGGAGGCGGGTCTTGATCCTTATCCGGCTAAAGTAGAGCGCGATCATGAGATTGCTGCTGTCTTGGCTGATTTTGAGGCTTTAAACGAGTCCCAGGCAGACATGGTGATAGTTGGACGCTTGCGCGCTAAGCGGGAGCACGGCAATTTAGCTTTTGCTAACCTGGAAGATGCGAGCGGTAATATCCAGATTGCTTTCTCAAAAAAAGATTTAGGTGCTGATTCATATAAAGCCTTCCTGAAGCTGATTGATATTTCTGACTTTATCCAGGTTAAGGGGCGGGCTTTTTTGACTCATAAAGGTGAACGGAGCGTGATGGTAAGCGACTGGAAAATATTGACCAAGGCTTTACGCCCAATTCCTGACGCCTGGTATGGCTTAAAGGATGAGGAAGAGAGATTGCGCAAGCGCTATTTGGATATTCTTTTGAACAAGGAAGTTTTGGATATGATTTTGAAGCGGTCTAAGTTCTGGCAGGCGACCCGTACTTTTTTGTTGGACAAAGGGTTCTTAGAAGTCGAGACTCCGGTGCTCGAAAGTATGGCCGGCGGCGCTGATGCCAAACCTTTCCAGACTCATCATAATGCTTTAGACATCGATGTCTTCTTGCGTATTTCCATGGGCGAATTATGGCAGAAAAAATTGATGGTCGCGGGACTCGAGAAGACTTTTGAAATCGGCCGCCAATTCCGCAATGAAGGCATGGATGCCGAACACTTACAGGACTATACCCAGATGGAGTTCTATTGGGCTTATGCGGACTATAAGATGGGGATGGCCTTATGTGAAGAGATGTATAAGTATATTGCTTCAGAAACTTTCGGTACCTATAATTTTAAGATTAAGGGTTTTGATATTGATTTGAATAAGGAATGGGAGATGTATGACTATCGCGAGACTGTTAAGAAATTTACCGGCGTTGATGTGCTGACCGCCACTCAGGAGGAAATTGTCGCGAAGCTTGATGAGCTCGGCGTAAAATATGATACCAAGGGCTTTAACATCACTCGCGCCATTGATAATCTGTGGAAATATTGCCGCAAGCAGATTGGCGGCCCAGGCTTCTTAGTCGGTACTCCGATTTCTGTTTCGCCTTTAGCGAAGCGCGATGAAGAAAACAATGAGGTCGCCCAGCGCTTCCAGATTATTATTGCCGGTTCCGAAATTGGTAATGGCTATAGTGAGTTAAATAATCCAGTTGATCAGGAGTCCCGATTTGAAGACCAGCAGAAGCTTAAGGAAGCCGGCGATGAAGAGGCTCAGGCTCATGATCATGATTTCGTTGAAGCTTTGGAATATGGTATGCCACCAACTTGCGGTTTCGGTTTTAGTGAACGGTTGTTCAGCTTCTTGATGGATAAGCCGGGCCGCGAATGTCAGATTTTCCCTTTAATGCGTCCAAAGCTGGAGGAGAAGAAGGTTGATAAACAGGCGGTTGATTTGGAGAAAGCCTGGGATGGCCGGGAGAAGGCCACTAAGGATTTTATTGAACACGTTATTGATAAGATTGAAAATATTGAAGAGGTGGAGAAGATTGAGGAGGAATTAAATTAATCCGATGCGACTCTGGAGTATATCACCGCGCTATCTTGACCGCCAGGGTCTTTTAGCTGTTTGGCGGGAGGCCTTGTTGGCTAAGCATGTCTTAGAGGGTAAGACAGTTGGGTACAAGAATCATCCGCAGTTGGAGCGGTTTAAGGCGCAGATTAGCCCCCTGGACTATATAAATGCCTATTTATTGGGTATTTATGAGGAGGCGCAGGCTCGGGGCTATAGGTTTACGAAGGAAAAAGTCGGCCCCTTGAAAAAAAATCTAAAAGATATTAAAGTAAGCAGAGGTCAGGTTGAGTATGAATTTCAGCATTTGCTTAAGAAACTGGCCGAGCGGGATATAAACCGCTATAATGAGCTTAAAGATAAGAAAGAGATAGTCTTGCACCCGATATTTACGGAAGTGGAAGGCGAGATTGAATCTTGGGAGAGGAAGCAGTAATAGCAGCAGAAATAACAATAATTCGGGGATCGTCTAACGGTAGGACTCCAGGTTCTGGTCCTGGCTATTGGGGTTCGAATCCCTATCCCC
>VFKX01000024.1 GCA_009885285.1 Candidatus Falkowiibacteriota bacterium | reverse complement strand
TCTTTAATTCGCCTTTATGCCTTTGACTTTATTGGCTTTTGATCTTAGCTACCGCGAAGCGGTTTAGTTCAACGGGCATGAAGTTGACCCGCCGGTTTTTGGGCGGGTCGAACTTTCTGGTTGGAAATTCTGTTTTTAATTTATTTGTATGGTGTTGAGACCCGCCTCTGTTTGTTTCTTCTATTGACTGAAACAAATGTACATGGTACGCAGATGACGATAATTACCTAAACTCGGAGGGAATAAAAATGAGCGAGAATTGTGGGGGCGATCATGTCTGGGGTCCATGGGAGTTTGAAGGCCCGACAACCTGCACTCAGGTGAGGTTCTGCCGACGGTGCAATTCAGGCAGGGAGACTCAAGATGGCCATGAGTGGTCTATCTGGACAAAAAAAATGCACAGTCAGTTTGATATGGAAACGAGAAACTGTCGCCGGTGTAGAACTTACGAGGAGCGCCATATAAAAACCAGTTTGTGGGATGTCTTCAAATAACTCTAGGAGATCCCCCCCGTTTTATTTCAAAGTTTGTCAAAAAAAGCACCGTCATATTGACGGTGCTTTAAGTACTTTAGACTTCTTCAAAAGTTATACTGCTGGCACTCCATTTTTTTGCAGCGGCAAGATCAGCTACAATCTCATCAATTGAACTATAATGAAAACCTTGATCGATTTCTTTGGAGTAGTCGACACCGGTTTCATCCTCAATTGAAATAACCTGAAATGTACCTTCAGCGCCGCAACTCGCTGCTGTTTTACGGTCAAGATGTATTAATAAATGCATACTTTCTCCAACTTGTGATTGATCCCTCAATTAGTAGGGTTTCTTGTTCCGCAGACTTCATCCCAATTCCTGCCACAGCCAGCTGACATATTTGCAGTGTGTGTTGACTTTGCACTGATTCCTAATTTTTTCATAATTTGTTTCCTCCTTTCTGCATTAGTTGTGTGCCAAAATGTATTACTCTCTTGGTCACCCTCAGCTATGCATAGATAAGTCCATTATTCCGTACTGTTACAACATGATGGTACGCCTTGGCTTGCCGACACGAACTCTCATTTTTTGAGAGATAGTCGCCAGTTGCCAACCACGCTGCTCCAGCACAAACTTCTGGACAGTAACTGCAATATTCATGCTTGCCACATTCATGAAAATCTTTAATTTTAGTCCGTCGCCATATTGCTAGGAAATGATCACCATTATCAGCTTTACTCCACAAATCACGAATGTTTGTAGTGTGTATGTTGCCTAAGCTAATGGGGAAACCGTTACAAGGATAAATTTCACCTTCTGGTGATACACAAAGTGACTTTCGCCCTGCACCACAAGGTGAGCCATCAATATCAAGTGGTACTAATGGTTTATTTGTTTTTTCAACCTCTTGATTTAAAATCGTCATAATCTGGCTTTCTGATGGAAGCATAGAAAGCGGGTGCAAATTGCCACCATATCCGGGAGTCAGTGACATATCCATTGTGACTATGTCAGAGACGCTTTCTCCGAATGACTTGATTTCAAAGTATGAGTCGATGGTATCTTTTGTCGGTATGCATTTGAAAGCAGTACGTATTCCAGCATTCCGCAGTTGTTTCAGAGCATTAACGCTTTTTCCCCATGATCCTTGTACGCCTGTAATTGAATCGTGCTGTTTTGGGTCATCACTGTAAACACTAATACTGACTTTGTGCGGCCAATGTCCTTTTAACCTCTCAACGAAGCACTCTGATAGATTTAAGCCATTGGAATACAATTCGACACAAAATCCAAGCTTTCTTGCATATTCAAATATTTCCCAAAAATCTTTGCGCAGAGTCGCTTCACCTCCGCTTAGTGTTAAATGGAAAACGCCAAGTGCAGCCAGTGAATCCATTAAACTACAAATCTCAATTGTGCTTAACTCATTCGCGACCTGCTGTGTAGAACGTTTCTCTACCTGCCTCCGCTCAAGTGCATTGGGGTTGAAGCAATGTACACATTTTTGATTGCAACGATATGTTAGGTCAAGATGGCATCCAAAAAGAAAACCGTTAACCTCAGCCCACTCAATCATTTCCTTTTCAAGCTTAATTGTGGTTATTGCTTTCTTGTCCTCAGTAAATGGTGTCTGCTCTCTGGGAGGTTCACATTCTCTTTGAATTAGACCTTCGGCAATAAGGCTCTCTAAATAATCTGGGAGCTCGTCAGATACCTGGAGTTCGACAGCGAGGTTTTGTAAATAATCTTGGGGAAATCCCATCGCGATTGCTTCAAAGAGTACCGCAGACTCATTGTGCAACAAGAGATACTCTCTTTGTTGTTCGTTGGAGATAAAGAGACGCTTTTCTTCGGGCGTGAAAAACTGACGCCATGAAACCCATGGTAATAATTTAAATTGTGTGTTTTTGCTTTGCATAAATAGACCTATAAAATAAATATCTACGCTTCTATGTACTGATATTAAACGATAAATATTCATTATGTCAATTGAATAAAATGACGTATAAACCACATACTACTTCTTGATAATTTGAAGATAAGGTGTCACGGTGTCGCTTAGCCCGTCAGGCCATTTCAACTTTTCTGCATTTTCGCGACACCGACGAAAACAGCAAAGACTTGATTTCCAACAACTTCGCCAAGACAGCCTACTCTTACGGGTTTTTGACCAACGGTGCAAGGCGCAGCGGCAAGCGAAGCGCAGACCGTCTGCCGCCGTTTGTTGGGATATTGCTTATAAGTTACCCAAGAAATATATTTTGAGATCCTTAGCTGGGACAAAGTCTGACTTGATTACTCTGTATCGAACATCACTTAGTTTCTCAATAGGTCCATCCCAGCAGAAGGTGACAACATTCTCCTTTTTCCCCTCTACAATCAGCTCGAAATCTTTTATAGGAGTTTGCCATGTATTTGCTGTGGTGAGAATGTAACTAATCCAACTTAAACTGAGGAAGTCACTGTTTCCCTTATTCTTTTTCATTGCTTTTGTTACTCGTTTTTTTGTCTCTTTGATGGTTTCGTCGGTGGCGCAGGAGTCTTTGTATTCTTTCTTGAAATTTTGA
>VFKX01000015.1 GCA_009885285.1 Candidatus Falkowiibacteriota bacterium | reverse complement strand
CTGTCTGAATATCATACGTGTATTCCCATTGGCCGCCATCCTTTTCGGTAAAGGTAGTGGTCCTGACATTGCCGGTAGATGTTGGATAGGAAATGCCGCGTGTCTTCCCATTTGGATCAATGGAGCTGTTGACTCGCTTGCCGGAATAGCCGTACTCGATGGTATTGTTGCCGGGGTCTTTTTTAAATTGTAGCAGGTTGTCGGTATTGTAGGCGTATTGCCAGTAACCAGCCGGAATACCGGCGTCTGTGACCGGGTTAATAACCTTCCAGAGCAGGTTCCCTTGATACGCAAAGGTGAATATATTGCCATTGGGGTCTTTGACCGTTGCTAACCGATCAGTAATGACTGGATCATATTCCAAGATGATGGTGCGAAGTCCATCACCCACTGAGGTAAGATTTGCGCCGGAATAACCAAAGGTAAGGGCGTTGTTGTCTTTGTCAGTGATGGTATCCAGTTTGCCATCAGCAAGGAAGCGGTATTTCCGGCCATCAACAAAAGTGAGATCATGGTTACTGCCGTTCTTGGTCAGTAATGATGTATCACCTGATTCGGCGTGGTAGGAGCTGACGTCCCATGTGTAGACGTGACGCGTACCGCCTTCGACGAGTACCTTTCCGCTATTGTCGCTATTTTGGAGGGAGATAGCGTAATTGTTCTTCCAGCTGGGGCCGAGTGGACCTTGAATGGTATCGAGGCTATTGTAGAACAGAGTGAAACCGAGTGGAGATGCGCTACCCTTGACGGAAAACACCTCCTGGTTGAATGAAAGATTACCGGTGGTAACATCGGCACTGGAGCCAATGGGAACTTTCTTGTCGCAGGTTTTGGGCGGTTCGACCACGGTGACCGGGACTGGGTTGACATTGAGACTACAAGAACCCGACGTGGCACTGATTGCCGAATTATACACGCCTGACGGCACTGGAAAACCGTTGGCGTCTTTCCCGTCCCAACTATAACTCGGTGAACCGGACCCGGATGTTGTTACTCCGTTGAGCGTTAATATCCAGTTGATGGGGTAATTGGCCGTGGCGTTTGCTGTAATATTCGCCGTTTCTCCCATGGAGGGTTTGAATGTTGCGGGCGATGAAGAAGGGGCGTTAACTGTAAGGCAGCAAGGAGGGGTCTGGCCGCTGGGATAATTAAACAGACCAAAATCTAACGAATTAAAGGTAGGCCAGTATGCATATGAACTGGACCCCATGTTTTTGCCATCAATCGATTGATTATATTTTGAATAAGAAGGCACCACAAAGACAAATGAAGAGCCGGTAGAGTTTTTGAATATCTTGAGTCCATTCTTGTAGTACGCGGCATTTGGATCACCATCAGGGTAAATTTGGTTAAAATAATTGATTAATGCTGTTTGCATTTCATCGGGGGTCCGTGGCGTTGAACCAATTGATTGATTTAGTCCCTCCACGGAACTGCTTAGATTACAATTCAAATCAAATCGGTTGTAAATAAATTTACCCGAAACAGGACATGCCTGCCCAACATATTGGAAACCGAGATTTGCACCGTAATCCGGATTATTTGGCATAGAGCAACTTACAGCATTGGCAGACTGTGTATAACCGATCAAAGCAGAAATGAGAAAAATGCTGACAATCAGAAATCGTGGCACTATGGAGTTCTTTCCAGCTTGTTTCAACTTGTCCTGCCCACTTCTAAACAGAAATGAAAATCCACGCGGCATATCAAAACTCCTTCACAGGATGTTATGTGAGAAATATTAGTAAATTGTGCGGAAGCTACCACCAGACAACATTAAAATCAACTGTAATTTAGTGGGTTTTTGTAATATTAACTCAACCGTTACGATGCGTAGGCATAATGGATACCCTTCACAAACTCATGTAAAGAAAAAGCCGCCCATTTCTGAACGGCTCTCTGTTTAACCATTGGATTTCTTACTGTGCTTACGGTGTTTAACCTCATCTACCGAGACTTCTTGACCAGGATAGTTGTCAGCCTGCATTTCTACAAATGACCCCTTACGCATGATAGCCGGGAGAACTTCCACGCTCAGTTTTACCTTGATCATGTATGCAGCGGGTTTTCTGCTTTTTAGGATCAGCTTGAACAGCCCGGCTTCGGAAATGTACAGTGGTGAGGTCTTCGTGGGACCGATTTTCAGAATGTCTTCCGCGTCTACTCCGAAATACCCTATACGCAGATTTCCTCTGACAGCGAGACATGTATTTTGAATACCCAGTACTTTACACAGGTCCAGGGCCTTATACCATGTTTTCCCATCCTCGCGAATCTGAGCAATCTTCCCGTAATCATCTCCCAAAACTTCCAGCAATAATTTTCTCATGTTACTTCCCCTCCGATAGCTTCTGAATAAATGATGATACTTCTGACTGTGTGAATCTGACCAGCCTTCCGAGTTTGAGCGGCTTGGGGCCTTTCTGTTGTGAAACCCAGAGATCGAGTGTCTTGACTGAAATATTTAGCAGTTCAGCCACCTGCTTCTTGTCGAGTAGGTTTTCCATGTGGAACCTCCGTAGTGGTATTTGGCACACGTTGTGCCTCTACGGTGTTAATAACTGGAAAAGATTTACTAGCGTTTAGAGGGGAGGAGACAGGAGTGCAATTGGATGGCAGGGATGGGTATCAGGAATTATTACTTGGAAAGATTCTGTGCTCGATATTTGCTGATAACATCATCAAGGTTCCCACCCCCGACACTCTGTGCGAAATCGTAGGCAGTCTGCAAGAATTGGCGACCTCCACTATTCTCAATGAAACGCTTGCTAACAATCATATCTATCGGGACTTGATCTTCATCCTCCTGGTATCTGATGAAAGCAACACATTGCGAGTATTCTTCGCTGTTCGTTCTTACTGCATCCGATGCCAACGTCTGGAGGTTAACCTGTCCCCGGTGGCTAAATAGTTCAGGGTCCCACCTGGATATGAAATAGAGGATATCATTTATGTGGTAGTAGAGGTCTTGACCCCGCATCCGGTAAATGGCATCGACACCTTTGCTCCCGAGTATCATTGCGTCCCGCCATTCATCACGAGACGCATCATGAAAATCCTTACCGTCGCATTCGAAACCAATTTTCCCGTTAAGTGTATCGACCATAAAATCGAGACGGAAAATTCCGCAAATAGTTTTTACTTCATACTGTGGAATAAGGCTGATTGTCGGTTCCAGGTATTTCGTGATGTGATACGCGAAATCATCTTCGAGAGGACTGTCGTATGGTGGGCTATAGATTGGCTTGTTGGGTTTCATAGATATCTCTCAAAGTGATTGAGGTTGACGGTCACATTTGGTCGTGCCGTTGGTTGAAACAGTAGATGCGTCCTACTCTAGGAGACCAGCAATCTCCGCCGCAATTTCTTCAACTGTGTGCGTCGCGGTACTTCTGGCGACTTTATCAGCTAATGATGAACTGTAATCAATTACCTGCTGCTTCGTAATGTTGTGCCAAATTGGCAGAAGTATCTGTTCGCCGGAAACTGCACGGGTTACAATTCCGTCGAGTTCATAGTTTGTCCACCCTTTGGAAATAAAAGCGGGAGATAGGACAACAAGCCCCACTCGGCTACTGGCCAAGCCACGGTCTATTTTTTGTCTTAAACTATCACCTATGCGCAGCGTGAATTCGTCGTACCAAACATCGAGACCCTTGCTGAGAAGGGCATTTGCAAGCGGTCTGACGATGTCATCTTTGTCTTCAGATGCATGTGATATGAAGACATCATGAGTCTCGCCACCAGGGGCAACTGCTGGAGGAATGTTTTTTCTGACTAAACTTGGAATTTCCGCCAGTGGAGTTTCTCTTATTTCTGGTAAGGGGCCAGGGAGGACTCTTACAGATGCACGCGTGCTCCCCTGCAACCCTTGCATGTCTACTGCGACATGCCAATTACCGGAACTGGGGATTGGTAATCTTAATGGAGATTTGGTTGCGAGTCCTCCATGGTATCGGTGTTGACGACCATTTCTATAGCTTGAAAAGTTCGAACTATCCATTAGCCGCACATTTGCTCCACTTGAAAGAGTAACTTCGACGACCTCGCCTCGATTCCGATATCCAAGATCCGTGTGTATAAAATTCATATCTATCACTCCTTCAGGCGTAAGTAATTATGGATAAAATCTAGCCACTAACCAATTATGGGTATTAGTTCACGATATTACGTTCATATCAGATTCTACATTGACTATCCACCGGAAACCCTCTTCATTAAAGCACTTATGGCGGTATTCTCGTCAATTGGGAACATATCACATAAGCATGTCAAAATATGTCGTACCGCTCCACGAGGTAATAAATATGTATGAGGTTGGATCTCTGTTTATGCTGGGTTTCGTCATTGTTATTGTGCAAATTCAAGTGGCCTGCTTCCTAACATTCTAATATTGTATATTTTATTTTTAAAGTGGGCGGGCTGCCTCTCTAATAAAATGAGGAAATATGATCCAGGCAATAAAAGAGATTAAGTCGATGTGACTGGAGTCCTGTTTTAGGACTGGTAAAACTGGTAAACTGGTCAACCTATCAATAAATAACTGTTTTTAATAAATATTTGGCTGACCCGAAGTTAGCTTACCTGTTTCTGCCACTGGTATAGTGGTAACCAAGTAGCGTGCACAGGATGACCACTTTACCAATGACAATGATCTTAGGATTCAATACTGGTAGTCACAATATCCTTTAAAGTCCCGTATTCATGCCCCTCACAATCAGCTCAACCAGTTGACCAGTATTACCACATGATTTTCATGCTTCCGTATCTGCTAACACTGATGGCAAGAAGTGATAACACCTGACTTGTCCCATACCCGGAAGTGTCATAAGACAAGAGGGTCTCTTATCTGCACCTTGAAGTATGCCTTTTTCGAGAAGCAGCTTGGCGACATATCTGGGGTTAAAGCCTTTGCATATCTCTTCATTGAAATTTTCACTCAAGACAGCATACTCGTACTTTTGATCCTGATTCAAAACCTTAAAACCAGCTCGATTAAGAATTGATCTATTCAGTATTTCTACCTGTTCACGCTTGTCGGCCACTTTTAATGTGAATCGACTCTGCCCATGAAGTTCAAAGAAACGTCGCACCTGACGCAAAATAGCTCCATCCTCCTGCATACCGGTGCCACTGTCACGATGACTTAGCCAAGCATGAAAGCAGATACGCGCAGCGACCCAAGCTTCGCCTCGTTTCCATCCGGTTATACCGTCCTCAGATGCGTATTCACCGGCAGCAGCTACCAGTGCAAAGCGTGATACGACACGGTGAACCTGGCTTGTAGCGCTTTTGGGAAGGTTCTGGGCGATAAACTTGTCCTTCAAGCCTTTGATCTTAGCGGGCAGACCATCATAGCCAATGATAACTGCCTGAATGAAGGCAGGGAAAGCGGTTCCGTAGTTATTCATGGTTCGCTCCTTGAGTATCTCAGAAAATACCCGGCCATTCTCGTAACCGTGGATATTCTCATAAACGCCATGGCCAGCGCCTGGGTCAGCAGGAATATCAATCAGGCGTATTTCCTGACCGGCTCTCGCTTTTTTCCCGCCCTCCAGCATGTGTTGAGACAGGGTTATCTCTCCAGTGGAAAGAAACAGGCAACGCCAGGTACTTTTGTGTTTAGCCTCTCCCTGCTGGTTGGCCCGTTGTTTACCGACGCCGTTACCCAGCATGTAGGCGGTCTCGCCTGCTTCCTTGGGATTGACTTCACCCAATTCATCAAGAATCAACGGAGAATCGCTGTGCAGCTTGGCGATCCCTTCAAGGCCATTGCCAGTACCTCGCCAACTGTGGATATAGCTGTCCTTATCCTTTATGGTTGGCCTCCCGCAGGCTGAGGCGGCAACATAGAGGGTGTGGGTCTTGCCGGTACTACTGCTGCCATGGAAATGGAAACCGCCATTCTCATCATTGGTCATGGCCAACAGCGCTGAAGCAAACGACGCCGACACTGCAAAAGTTAAACGGGAATTGCCAATACATAGTGCCGCAACATTGGTTTTCCAGCTTTCAAGATCCTCCTTTTGGCTGTACGTCTGAATAAGTGAAGATGCGGATTCGAAGATGTAATCTTCAGAACCTTTGCCGATGGTTTTATTGGGAAAGATGTACTGCTTTTCATGCCAGCCTGTGCGGTCCGTAATGCGGAAGCGACTATTGTTAAGCGGATGGGCATCAGCGATGTAATGGAGCAACATTGTTTTTGAAGCCCTAATCGGAGATATTGCGAGACCTAACTTATATAGCACGGCAAGAATTTCTTTGCCATCACCGGCCAGATCGGATGCCCGCAGGATATAGCGGTGCGTAGCTCCGTCTCTGTCCTCAAACTCCAGGACTCGGCACCAATTTTCGTTACGTTCATCTCTGGCCTCGGCAACAATACGGAGGGGACGACACAATATAATTTCTTTGGTTTCGTCTTTGGCAACATCTTTCGCTGCTTCTTTAGTTTTATCCTTACTTGTACAAAGCCAGTACACACCTGTTGCTTTCAGAATAAACTCAGCGTAACCAATTTCAGAACTGATTGTGATGTCTTTTTGCTCCACTATCTCATCTTGATGATCCGGCTGTTCTTTTGCTGCCGGAGAAATATTGTCATCATTCACGTCGCTCTGAAATAATACCAAATGTTTTGCTTCTGCCGCTTCGAGCATCTCTTGATATGCTTCAGGATTGTGCCTGAGTTCATAGTTGCCGTCCTCGGCTTCCACAATTATATGGTCCTCCGGGATGCCTTGATATTCACTGTCGCTGACCGGTAACAACGCAGGCAAGTTTCTATTGTTATTCATATCAGTTCCCCTCCTGCTGATTCAATCAGCCGCCTGATGTCCTCAACGCGCCATACGGTCGTGCGTGGCCCTAATTTGAATGACTTGGGGAAACGACCTTCCTTAATGCCATTCCACCAGGTGGATTTAGAAACGGGAATAATTGCTGGGATGGGTGGATTGGATTTGGGGTTGCCGATAATCTGTGGCAACCGGACATATCCGGTTTCTGGGAGAGATGCTACTTTTGACTGGGACATAAAAAAACCTCCGTCTGGATTTAACAACGGAGGTAGATTTATGTTATATAAGCAGTGTCGTGATTCAACTGAGTTTTGATAAACTCAATTGAGCTTCTAAGGCTGAATTTATTGCGTTTTTTGTTGCTCTTGATCGCGCGGAAGTAGTAATTGCGCTTGTTTTAATCTTTCCCTGATTGTATTTTCACTGACAGATAATCCACATTTTGCAAGGGCATTCATTATGTCTGCGGTGGTTGTACTTTTTAATTCAGCCGGATTGTATCCATAGCAATCAATTGCCATTGCAATGACCATTTTCAAAAGACCTTCAACAGTTTTCACGTTATCTGACACCGGAACAACCGCTTTTTTATCCTTCTGTTCTGTCGTAGTTTTGTTATCACCTTCATTCTTTTGATTCATTCCAACAACATTAGACGAAGTAGACAGTGCTGCCAATTCCTCAGGCAGCTTGTAACCTTTATTCAATGCCCAGGTACAAAATTCAGTTATTTTCAATGTTATATTATTTATCAGCAGTGTCCGGTTAGAATATTGCACTAGCCGGAGCGTTCTTTAAAATACGAATAATAATAGCTAGTTGCTGTATTTTTATCTTGACTTTTAAGAAAAAATACGGGCGGCGCAATTTCATAACTACTTGATGTTAATGGAGTTATGGATGCCGCGACAACTAAACCCCTTTACGAAGCTCAAAGCACCTTTTTCGTTTGTTCGTCTGTTCAAACCTGCCCTTGATACGCTATCTTTGGTAACCCCACTGGTATCAAGGAGCAACAGACCCATGACGTTTACTTTTGAGCATCACCTGAAAGCGTTGGTGTATCTCCATCTTCATGAGTATGAATCCGGGCGTGAGCTATTGCAGGTTATGGAGCAAGACGATTTTGCTCGTTCCCATATAGCACCACCTGAAGGCGTCAGTCGAAGCACCTTCTTTGAAGCGATGAATACCAGGGCGCTGGAACAGCTAAGTGAGATGTATCATCTGCTACAGGCCAAGGCAAAAAATCTTTTACCAGTATTGCATCCTCACTTGGGCAATCTGGTGGCAATTGATGGCACTCTGATCGACTCCGTTGCATCCATGCAATGGGCCGATTACCGCGATGGCAGTAAGAAGGCCAAGGTTCACCTCGGTTTTGACCTGAATCGGGCTATTCCGGAAAAGCTCTTTCTCTCTGCAGGCAAAGCGGATGAACGCCCCTTCGTGAGCAAGATTCTGGAACCGGGCCAGACCGGAGTGATGGATCGCTACTACCAGTGCCACAAAAACTTCGATGAATGGCAGACTGAAGAAAAACACTTCGTTTGCCGCATCAGGAAGGGCACCAGAAAGACGGTTGTTGAAGAACACCCGACACCCGAAGGAAGCCATATATTCCTTGATGTTCGTGCGCTTCTCGGCACCGCCAATCAGAACCAGACGGAAAAGCCAGTACGGGTTGTAGGCTATAAGGTGGACAACAATGAATACTATGTTGCTACCGACCGCTTCGATCTGTCAGCAGAGGATGTAGCTCTTGTCTACAAACTCCGCTGGGATATCGAAAAATTCTTTGGTTGGTGGAAACAACACCTCAATGTGTACCACCTGATTGCCAGAAGCCCCAAAGGCTTGATGGCTCAAATACTTGGCGGACTCATTACCTATCTGCTTCTGGCGATCTACTGCCATGAAGAGCATAACGAAAAAGTCAGCATTAACCGTGTCAGAGAGCTGCGGATCAAAATAAGGAACGAACTAGCCGAAATGTCCGCAGGACCAGACGAACCAGGATCAGAGACTATTGTTATCAAACTGAACGGACTGCCATCACATGCAAGTCCCTAACCGGACACTGCTGATTATTTATAAAATAAATTTTATCTCCAAAATCAGTTTCTTCATAAGGCTGGTCAATGCAACCATATTTAAGTTTTTTATCCGGTTTATCTTCATCAAACCCGGTAACTAAAACTCTGAAAGCTAAATTCATTTCTTCTTCAAGTAACTTTTCATATTCATTCTGATCTGATATCCCTTTGCGGTTCAATTCAATATCAGCAAGTATCCATTGTGCTTCGTTTGCTCCTATTATTTCGAGCCTCGAATAATGATGGTAATCCGGTTTTTGTATACCGCTCATAATCACTCCTCAATATATTTTTTTGAATCATACCATACCACCATCAAATTCCAAATGATTATGCTACTTTAATCTAGAATAGAATCCCCTTTTCTCCCGACTTCAATCCTTCCAGGTAGTCGGCCCAAAGTTGCATCATTTTCTTACGCTCATCAAGATGAGCTGTACGATTATATGCTCTACCGTTAGGGTCTTTAACAGCATGTGCCAACTGGTGTTCAATAAAATCAGGACGAACTTGCAATACTTCATCAAGGATCGTGCGGGCAGTTGCCCTAAACCCATGAGGTGTCATTTCTTCTTTGCTGTATCCCATACGGCGAAGAGCGGCAAGTAAAGCAACCTCGCTCATAGGCCGGTCATTAGTACGGTGGTTCGGAAAAGCATACTTTCCATTTCCAGTTAGAGGGTGTAGTTCTTTCAATACAGCTACAACCTGCTTGCTTAATGGAACAAGATGAGCAGTTTTCATTTTCATCTTCTCGGCGGGTATGTTCCATTGCAAAATTTCAAAGTCAATCTCTGACCACTCCATCTGTCGTAGTTCTCCAGGCCGGGCAAATACAAGCGGAGCAATACGCAATGCGCACTTGACTATAAAGGAGCCGTCGAATTCATCAATGGCCCGCATAAGTCCGGCAAGCTTCTTAGGATCAGTAATTGCGGCATGATGCCCTGATTCTCGTTTAGTCAGGACGTCCCGCATATCAGTAACTGGATTATGTTGAATCAGTTCAAGGTTGAGCGCATATCTAAAAATCTGACCACAATAAATCTTGATGCGGTCAGCGGTCTCGATGACCCCCCTCGCTTCAACACGACGGATTAGGGCTATCACATCGCCCCTTGTGATCTCAGTAATTGCCCGAGATCCTATTATCGGATATACATCACGTTCAAGCCGACTCTTCACCGTCTTGCAATGACTTTCACTCCATACCGGCTCATTTTTAGAAAACCATTCACGGGCAACTTTTTCGAAAGTGGTCTCAACAATATCTTTCTCTTCTTTTTGAGCTTTGATTATCGACGCAGGATCAATTCCGTTAGCTATCAGCTTGCGGGCATCATCCCTTCGGTGTCGAGCATCAGCGAGAGAAATTTCGGGGTACGTCTTGAAGGTAAGTCGCTTTTCAACGCCACCAAAGCGATATTTGAAGCGCCAGAGTTTTCCGCCACTGGGCGTAATGAGAAGGTGAAGGCCTCCGCCGTCTGAAAGTTTATATTCTTTCGCTTTAGGTTTGGCATTTTTGACTTGGATGTCAGTGAGGGGTAGAATACGCTTTGGCATGGTCTCTCTCCTTTTTGGGGCATCCATTTTTGGTATTTAGGGGCATGTCACTAAAAGTGTCCCCAAAACCTCTGGATGTTAGTATATCAGAGAGGACGTTACCGGACAAACAATAACAAAAAAGCCCTGATTTCTCAGGGCCTT
>VFKX01000083.1 GCA_009885285.1 Candidatus Falkowiibacteriota bacterium | reverse complement strand
TCTATTTTCTTGCCCGAAAAAGCGAATCAAGATTGGAAAATAGAGCTATTTAAAGGGGCGCCAGGAATGATATCCGTTGGTGAAAAAATCCATTTCAAGAAGTCTGACAAAGCAGAAGCACGCTTTGCAAATGAGAAGCTAATCGTAACGGACGTGTCCAACGATACCTTCTCTGTGAAGGATACATCGGGCCACATACAAACACTGCATAAAAATGAGCTCAAGGATGCTCATTGGGATTACAGCTACACCTCAACCAGTTACTCCATTCAGGGTAGTTCGTCTCCCTTTGTCATTGCTGTAGCTAATACCGGTAACAAAAAAACTAACCATTTTAGAAGTTTCTATATAATGGTTTCTCGCGGCTCGGTTCACACCATGATTTACACGGATGATTATAATAAATTAAAGGGTCAACTAGGCTTTACACCGAATAAAACATCAGCACTAGAGGCGCTTGGAATAATTCCAGCCTCTTCAAAAATCAAACCATCTTTTGAGACGAAAAAGCAAGCTGAAAACACGCCTCTGGTAAAAAAGAATGTCGCTCAGACACGGAGCTTTGATGCAAAAGAGGTTGTTCAGAATTTATCGTCAAATACCGAATGTGTCGTGCAGCATTTACTGGGTACGCCAAATGCTGCATTATCATCTAAAAAAGAAATGCGGTATGGTTCAAAGGGCAGCTTAAGCATCTGTTTGCAAGGTGATAAACGCGGAACATGGTTTAATTTTGAAACTGGGGAGAAGGGCAATTTAATACATTTAATTCAAGCCTCACTGAGCCTTGATTTCAAATCTAGCCTTGCATATGCGGCAAAAATAACGGGGGATGATTTAAAAGAAAAGGTTCATTTCCCCATAAAAAATAGGGTTAAATCAACCGAAAAGCATGCGGATACACCGAGCAAAACAAAAATTTATGCACAACAACTATCAAAAGAATCATTACCAATTCATGGCACTTTAGCTGAAACTTATCTTAAAGAAACACGGGGCATAACTAACCTTTCAGGCAACAATGTCCGTTTTCATCCAAAGGTATTTACCGACAAGAACGAGACCATAAAATATCGACCAGCATTGCTGTGTATCGCACGTGACAAAGAAAATTCAGTTCAATCCGTTCAAGCCATTTATATCGATAAAAATACATTTGATAAGGCGAAGATTAGTATCCCAAAGAAAACGTTTGGCGCATTTGGCGGCGCTGGTGTGATGGTGAGTGAAGGCATAGATAAAGATGCTGTAACTTATATAACCGAAGGCATTGAAACTGGCTTAAGCGTTAGGGATGCAGTGCAAAATGAGCGAGTTATTACGGCTCTAGGAAAGCAAAACATGCCATCTATTGATATCAATCTGTTAACGGACAAAGTAGTTCTTTGCCTTGATAACGATGGTAAATCTATACATGATGATAAGATTTTACATGAAACCATTGATCGACTAAAACTACATGGTAAAGAAGTTAAAATCGCTATCCCAAATAAAAAAGGAGACTTTAATGACGTAGTAAAAAGTGAAGGTATTTCAGGTGTCATTAGTATTTTAAACAAGTCATTCAAGCCTGAAATACCACAAGAAAATTTAAGTAAAATATCGATGACAAGCACTCAAATTACTACGTCGTTGGAGCGTATATCAAGAGACATTAAGCTGGATAATGAACCCGTTAAAACGCCAAATATTGAGCAAATAAAATTATTGCAGCGCCTAGATTTGGAAATAGGTTAATAACCAATTTATGTATGTTTCTGTAGATCTTTGAAATTGAACCATCATTATGATTATAGCATTGACAAATATCAACAAAATAATAATAAATATATTGCAACACGATAATTTATATGTGTAATATATTTAAAACAGATTCCCAACTAAATATTAAGGATATGAGTATGCCCATTATTGTGAATTTAGATGTCATAATGGCTAAACGAAAATGTCCCCTTAAAGAGTTAGCCGAGGCCGTAGGAATTACAGAAGCTAATTTATCTATTTTAAAAACTGGAAAAGCAAAGGGGATACGTTTTGTAACCCTTGAGGCAATTTGTGCTTACTTAGGCTGTCAGCCAGGCGATATTATTGAATATCAACTAAAAATAGATCCCTTGCTAACTAGAAAAGGAAGGATGGAAAACAATTCATTCAACGAAAAGGAACAGATTTAAAAAATGGAATCAGCCCGTACAAAACTTGGCACTTATTTTCCCAGCTGCAGATTTATTTTGACGGTAGACTACAACTAGGTTTGGGATAATCCCGGGATGGCACAGTTAGATTAACACTCTCGGTTAATCCCTAATTATTGATATATCCATCAATATAATTGTCAACTTTTTTCTTGATATTAGCAATATGATCTTCGGGTGTATCGTGTGGAGTATTGAGCTTTTCTTTATCATAAACGCAACGCAAAATATCCGTACTAATGCCCAGTAATCTTAAGAGGTAAGTAGTATGCTGCGCTTTCAATTCTTCTTCCTTCTCTAGTCGCATTTTATCTTCTGGACTCATGGAGGCCGCAGCTTTACTTTGTGTGTAGACACGAATACCAAGATCAATCATTTCCTTCATGACTTGTGAGGTTGACTCATAACCCTCATCCTGCTTTATTTGCTCAAGCTGAAGTATGGTTCTTTGACTAAGATAACAATAGGATTTAGGCATAACTGACTCAATTTAGATGAATATGTTGTCTATTATATAAGGGGTGGATTAGGGGTGTAAAGGAATTTCCGCTAAAATCAAAGGGGTGGATTGGGTGTGCGTGTATTTTATAACATCAATTAATGGGGTGTGGATTAGGGGTTCCATAGGTGTGGATCCGGTGTTAATTTTATGTAACCAACTGTTTTATATAAAGGAGTGGATGCACCCCTATGAAAAAACGTGGTTTTTGGAGGTTTTTAAAACCCATGATTTCGCGTAACAAACTGATTTTGAAAGGTTTTGTTGGGTTGCAATGTAGTTGCGAGGGGTGTACTGCTTTTAAGATCATATTACTTCTCTTATTCGTTTGCCTTTATTTATTTGTTTTTTCTTTTATTATCATTTATTGTTATTTGAAAAGCGCGGTTCATTGCGTGATTGTGATAGATAAAATTATTATGCGCACGACCTGTTGTTTTTATTTTTTTATGTCATAATTACAACTCATTCATAACAAGGAAGTATAATGGTTAGAATAATTCATTTCCTAAATAAATATTTAAAGTATATAAAAATAGAATTGGCAACTGAGATTATACC
>VFKX01000108.1 GCA_009885285.1 Candidatus Falkowiibacteriota bacterium | reverse complement strand
GTAAATCAGTCGGAATCCCGCTCCACCAACCCCTAAAGGCTTAAGGCGAAGGCTGACTGATCTTATGTATAAGTCCTGCCAACCTAGCGCGTGTTGCACAAAGGCTGGAGAAAAGCTTAACCGATTTACCGCTCATTTCAAGTTCTAAATCGTTTGAGCTTCGAATTGATAATAAGGTTTATAAGGGACAAAACCACTACATCTTGCGATATAGCTCGACCCTTTAAGGGGCTTTGCCAATCCGCTATTTATTTTAATCCGCCAACTGGCGGATCTGTAAACGCGAATTTGTTAATTTATCTCATCAGGGCATGTTCCAGAGCAGATGACGTATCCTCTAAACTTGGAGAGACCGGCAAAGGAGATAAACTAACAAATGCGCATTTGGGCGCGTATTTAAAACAACTTATTCTAGGCTAGCACTCACTTCTTTTAACTTATCCGAAGCTTTCAAATAATCTTTGGACTCAAATAATTGCTGCGCTTCATTCAAAATTTTATCAGCGTCAGTCGTCATCTTATTTTCTGCCGGAACTTTAACCTCTTCAGCTGAAGTAGCCTTCAAGTCAGCGCCCTCAGAAATAGCGATAGTAGCCGTCGCCGAAATAACCGGAACAGCGGACACATTAATACCCGTAGTTAAAGGCGCACCATCCTGGCCGTCTGACAACTGAATGCCTTGATCGTCTTTTGAACTATCGGCCATCACTACTTCATCGGGCTTGCTGCTCGGAGCGATAACCATGCTCAAGCGGCTAATGCTGTTTTTTACAGTATTAACCTCGGAGATGAAGCTATCGTTTAACTTAGCCACCTGATCCTGATTCGCCTCGTTATTGAAAGACGGGTCAGACAGGATTACAGAAATATCTTGAGCATGACTCGAAGCGAACTTAACTTCCATTCTATTCCTAGCTTCGGAATTAAAAGTAGTGCTTAACTTTACTCTTTCAGAAATAATCCTCGCGATATACAAAGAATCATTCGGCTTAGTACCAGCTAAAAGCTGAGTGCTGAATAAACTGCCGGTCAAAAGCATTAACACAAAAGCGCCTAAAGCATAGGCTGGCTGAGCGGCTGACTTTAAAACACTGGCAGTATTGATTAAAATGACCTGCCAAGCGGACAATTTTTCGGCGCCGGAATTAGAAACCTGAGACAATAAAAGCTCCCGATTGCTGGCCAGCCAGTTTTTGTCGGGATTAACGCTCTTCAAGTTATTAAGTTTGCCGATCAATTCTGAGTTTGTCATACGCTATAATATACGGATATCCGAAGAAAACGTTACAGTCAGACTATGGCTGAATTGCCGGACGATTATCCGCCTCAACCAGCTCCCGAAGAGCATTTAAGGCCCGATGCAATAGAACTCGGACATTTCCCTTTGATTTTTGGCTAATGTCAGCAATTTCTTCCAGAGTGAGGTCATTTATAAACTTCATGATGATAATTTCCCGATATTCTTCCTTCAAAAGCGGTAATTTTGCTTTTATTAGCTCTAAATCAGCCTGCTTATCAATCTTTTCTTGGGGGTTTTCCGTTTCATCAATCACGTCAATGTGCTTATCCTCATCATCGAGTGACACAGTCACTTTATTGCCAGTATCCCGGTAATAATCAACGATAGCATTCCGAGCGATCTTATAGAGCAAAGCGCGTAAAGTCTTAGCGTCTTCCAGGGTCTTATTCTGAATATGATTCCAGGCCTTGAGAAATATCATGGAAGTCAGGTCATTAGCCTCTTCCCTGCCGCCAATCTTAAAATAGACAAAGCGGTGGATATCTTTGACATTTTCGTCATAAGCCTTAATAAAAGCCTCTTTATCACGGCTTTTTAACTTGCTTAAAGCTTGTTTATCTTTAAATTTTTTGACTAGATTGATGGACATGGTTGGTGTTTTGGAATGCTAAAAAAACGTTAAATGTATTAACAAAAAATAACGGGAACTTGCTCTGAACCCGCGTCTATTATTCATCTTCAATTAATGATTATCTTAGCATTAATGGCCTCTAAAAACAAGGAAATCCTGCCCCTTAGTCAAGGCCCGCCAAACAACCATTACTAGTAATACGCAGCCCGACCGACTTGACTTTAAATCCGGCTGGAATTAAGATAATCTGACTTTTAGTCCAGTCTTATACTGGACTTAAGTCACATTTAACTATTTTAGAAAAAAAGACCATAATATGCCCAAAGAACCACTTTTTACCTCTAAAGAGGTCGCTTCCCCGATTTGGGTGTCCGTTTCCGAGGCAGCCTCTTTAGGCGGTGTGCAGAGTAAAACCATCCGCCGGGCCTTAAAAACTGACCAAAATCTCCTTTTTCGCATAGTCAAGAACCGTTATCAGATAGAATTTGGCTCGCTTATCGGCTTCTTGCATAAGAATACTAAGCTAAATAACAAGTTCAATTCTGCCGGTCTGGGTCAATATATCGCAGCTTGGAAGTAATAAAAAAGCCAATTTTACATATCTTATTTGCATAAGATTATAAAACTGGCTCAAGCTTTGGTTCAAGCATTTCTTTTGACTGGCTTCATTTTTTTAATCCGACGAGAGCACTTCTTCTCCCTTCCCTGCAATATCTTTTCCATGGCATCACAAAGTTCATAATCATCCACAGTAATCGGTAACTTCACAAAGGCATTCAAGCTCATAAACCCGGCAGTCACTACCGCTGCAAAAACAAATAGATACTCGGCCGCATAATCCGTTCCGCCGTGGCGCATAATATACCTGGAGCTAAAGTAAAATATAGCGATAACTAAGACCGCGGCGACAGCGTTTAGGGCTAACGTATACAGGCGCCGTTTACTCCTTTCGACGTATTCCTTCGCATCAATCTGCAACTTTGAATAATTCTTTTCCATTTTCTTGATTTTAAAGTTCAAAATATTAACTAAATTATGAATACTTTTGATATATTTGTCAATACACAAAAAAAACACCCCGGATTCCGTCGGAGTGTTTTTTGTATTTGAGAACTAATTTTCTTCTCAACCGTTCAACTCTTTAACTATACTATTCTTACCAAACTATAAATTATAGGACAGTGTCTTTGACAACCTTAGCTAAGCGGAATTTAACAACTGTCTTAGCTGGGATCTTGATAGTCTCGCCAGTTGCTGGGTTGCGGCCTTCACGAGCCTTTCTCTTAGCCTTTACTAATTTACCGAAACCAGGAACGATGCATTCGCCGTTCTTCTTAACTTCCTTGTAAACAAAGGCAGCTAAATTATCCATGAAAGCAGCTGTTTCTTTTTTGCTCATACCGGCAGCTTCGGATAAGGAAGCGATCATCTGGGACTTTGTCATTTTTGACATAATTTTTGCATGGGGATTATTATAAGTTCTAAAGCGACTTAATAATAATTTCCAAATTTAATTAAAACTAATTAATATCGACAAGGGTTTAACAACAGCACCTGTTGAAAACTCAATGTTTATAAGTCTATAATAGCACACCTGAAAAAAAGATACCAATATACCAGCCGTTTCTACTTTTCTGAGATAATCTTTCCGTCGGCAATAGCCATTACTTTTAAGCCAATAGTCTTAAAATTCATCATCCGACCAGATTCCCGTAATCGTTTCCGCAGCTCTGGCATCGCCGGCAGCTTTTCATCATTATAAGTGACCGGAGCTGCTTTTAAATCAGCAAATAAATTAAAAATAGGATTATCTTTTATTTCTTTAGGATATTTATCAAGAGTGGTCATGATATCACCTGTCTTCAGCCATTTAAAATCTTGATTCTTGGTTTCTTTACGGCAGAAAGCACCGTAACGTCTGAGCTTTGCGTCGCTCGTATACATCGTGCCCCGACAGAATGGCGTACCGCAAGAACACGGATGCAAGAATTCCTTCTTATGCCCTTCCGGATCAAAGCTATAATCAATCGTTAATTCTTCGCCTGGCAGAATGCGGCGCAGAGCGAAAAATAAAGTATGGCCATAATAAAAATAGGTATCGCAATTCGGAGCGCAGGAATGGTTGACGAGATGGATACCCTCGGCTTTAACATCAAGCGGAAAAATCGATAAGCCATTATCGCTATAATCCATGGTATAGCAGGAATTGCCATACTTCTTTTCCCGCGACTCAATCTCGGCATCTTTAATAATGAGTCCGGTATAATCGCCAATCACTGTCCCGGCCGGAATTTCCTTGCGGGCGAAAACGCCGCGCCCCTTCTCTTTGGTTTTCTTAACTTTATAAGCGTTAACTGGCAATAGAATCATAAAACTTTATTGTTTAACTTAATTATTTTTCTCTATTATTTTTTCTTCTTGATAACGCGCATGTCTGGCCACATCAAGTCGATATTATTCTTCCGGAATTCCGGATCAAGCCAGTCATTACCGGTAATAACTCCACGGCATTCCGGAGCGCCACAAGCACATTTCATTTTAAAC
Organism: Candidatus Falkowiibacteriota bacterium; assembly: GCA_009885285.1. Taxonomy (GTDB): domain Bacteria; phylum Patescibacteriota; class Patescibacteriia; order Patescibacteriales; family UBA12465; genus UBA12465. Next base: position 7,648 of record VFKX01000108.1, on the reverse strand, counting down.
TGTGGATCGGTAAACATTCGGCCGTAATCGAGGAACAATTCTTCATCGTTCTTAATATTGCAAATGGCGATAAAGCTTCCCTGCTTATCATAAGCGACATTAGAGACGCAGCTATGGTTGAAATACCAGGAAGTGCCCATATTGTTAAGATCTAACGGCACACAATATTCACCGTCCTCATCAATCACACAAAATCCTTTGATCTTGCGCTTCGTTTCCGGGTCCAGTTTTTTTACATCGCGTTCATGGATAAAAACTACTTCCTCGGGCGTATTGACGTCATCAATCACCTGACCTTTTTTAAGCGGACGAACCGCAAAAGTGCCGACTTCGCCGGGAAAGACTTTAGACGGTCGAATTTCGTACATCAACCGGGCAATTTTCTTAACGCGCTTAATCATAATGATGTTCTAATAAATTTATATTGCGGCTCCTTAGATAAATGCCAATGCTCTTTCCAATGACAATCGCCGAGCGAACAATTAAAAACTTTAGCTTTAAGCCGGATAGCTAACTCTAAATTCGCTTTAGTCAAATATTTAAACGTATCGGCCACATCGCTGATATCTGAACCGACAATTAAATAAAAATAAGTCCCTTGGTACAAAACGGACAAAGATCCGGCTAGTTTTACTCCGTCAACCTCAATGGTAATGGAGTGCCAGTCCAGAGGCAATTTCAATAAATCATAGAAAGGTTGCCTTTCTATGGCCGTCCGCAAATATGATTCTTCCCCAAATTTTTTAACATTCAAATCCATGATTAAAGGCAGGTCGCTAAAATCATTATAGACTGTTTTTATTTTATGGTCACGATCCAATACCGAAAATAACCTCTTGAAATTGGCGCGCTTATGTCCATCTAAAAAAGCGCGGCGCAAATAGTCGTCAAAATTACTAATACCGTCAAGATTAAGATAATAAATATAATCTTCTAAAGGTAATCCACGGGTAAAATCATCGGTGCCGTCGAGGTCGAATATTTTAATCGCCAGACCAAAGGCGTAATTATACAGTCCTGGCCCCAAGTGCTCATAACCCGGAGTGATAAAAGCTCGATTATTCTCCATGAAATTCTCCGCAAAAAATTCCAAGCATTTCAAAGCTTCATTATATTGCAAAGGTAAGAGCGCCACTGGCCGACCATCGTCAGAGGCGAGCAGAAAATATAAGGGTTGCGGATCAGAACAATAAAAACAATACCGGAAGTCCCAGAGGTCATAGATATTGGCATTCGGCGACAAGGCATTCCACCAGCTTTCCGCGGCCGCTAAATCATGGATAATCTTATATTCAATCATATAAATTACATCACGTTCGCCTGCAGATGGTAATATGGGGGATTGTCCTTATAGCGCTTAATGGCTAAGCGGATAATCTCTTCCAAGAAATCGCCGTAGTCCATACCGATTACTTCCGCTGAAGCAGAAAATGTTCCTTCAGCATCGAGCGACGGATTCGGATTGAGCTCTAAAACGTAAGGATTATTATTCTTATCAACTCTAATCTCAATCCGACCGTAGTCATGGCAGTCTAAAATATTATAGGTGTCGAGCGCAATCTCTCCCAAGAGCTGCTCCAGTTTCTTGCCAATATTTTTCGGCGGACGCTGCACCACAATCTTATTATATTCCCCGCCCTCCGTGAATTTCGCTTCAAAGGGATAAATATGCCATAAATCTTTCGGTAAATTATCAAACATGGACCGAGCTAAAGGCAAAATGCGCAAATCATCCTCTTCCGAGCCGATAATCGGCACGTCATATTCATCGCCGTCAATATATTCTTCAATCAGCGCCGGGCGGCCGATAACTTTCAAAACCTTTTCGAGCTGCCGGTATAATTCTTCCTTATTCTTAACCACCGATTCATTGGTAATGCCGATAGAATTATCGGTATTAGCCGGCTTCACTATCAAGGGGTATTTTAAGTCATCGCGGATATCGTCATCAAGCGAATAAACATAGTCCCATTCCGGAGTCGGAATCTTATGGTAGCTCAATAATTTCTTAACTCTAATCTTATCAATACAGAGTCCGAGGGTAAAAGGGTTGGAACCGGTATAAGGAATTTGCAGGGTATCGAGAATTGAAGCGACATGCGGCTCCAGTAAGCTCGAATTATTAATGCGTTCGCAAACGTTAAAAACCAGGTCGACATCGCTGTTTTTCAAATCATTAAAAGCTTTCGGCAAATCGTTAAAATCAAAAAAACTAATTTTATACCCTCTCTCCTTTAAAGTTTTCTCAATATCTACACCAATCACGGTCAAATCTTTCTCGACCGTCGTTTCCTGATCTACGCCGCTTTCTTCGTAAAGATTACAGGCGATGCCGATATGGAGATTACGCTGGTTGGAAATCGCCATCTGCCGGATTTTTTCAATCTTGGAGCGGCGTTTAAGAATATCGACATTAATCGCCGAAGCCGAAAATGGCGAGCGACGGGTCGTCTTGCCAATGGAAGAGGCGGGATGGAATTTCGCTACTTCATAGTAAATGGCCTTCTCCGCTTCATGGAGATTATCTTGCGCATCGAGCGGGTTATGACCGGAAACGAGCACCCAGCCCAAGTATTCATAGCCATCGGGCGGACATAAAACTGAGTCGCCGATTTTCTTCTCAAATTGGAACTGCTTAATGAAAGGGCGGCGTTTCAAGTCTTCATCAATATCCAGATTAACAATAATACCGGAATACTCCGAGGAAAAAGTTTCCGCCACTAGATATTCGTAAGGACCGGCGGGAAATTCAAATTTCGGAATATAAATGCCACAGGCGATTTTAACCAGATTCTCAATCAAATCAATATGCCAAGCCGCCTTAATAGACGGGTAAACTTCATCTCCTCCCAAGCGCAGGTTCACTTCGACGGGAATCGGACCACTGGCGGTAGACTTAGCTTCAAAATGAATACAGCCGTTTAAAACTCCCAGTTTTTCCAGAGTTTCGTCGGCCATAGCGATGAGTTCGGCCTTGTGCTTAGATGGCAAATTCGACGGCGTCACCCGCGTCGTTTCAATGAAAAAAGGCTCCTTAGTCTTGCCGTTATCGGATAAACCACAGAACTTTATCTTGCCGTTTTGCAACAAGATATCAAGATCAACTTCATCGCCATCAATATATTCTTCAACAAAAACTTCCAAGCCGTCAGCTAAAGCGGATTCAATCTTGGAAGAAATTGTTTTCTTGATATACTCATAACTTTCCCGCAATTCTTCTTCGTTACTCACCTTCACAACAAAAGCGCTAGCCGCGCCATAAGCCGGTTTCACCACCATCGGAAACTTTAGTAATTTAACGGCCTCCTCTAGGTCTTTATGATTCTTCAGCGCCTTAAATTTCAAGGTCGGCAAATTATTGGCCGCGCAAAACTCCCGGAAAGAATATTTATTCCTGACTTGAGCCGCCACTTTATAGGGAATATTGATGAGATGGTACTTATCGGCAATTTTAGCCGTCAGCAAAACATCATCTTCTAAAAAAGTAATCACGCCATCAAGCTTAATGCCGGGATTATTGCTTAAGAACTTGTCGAGAGCGCCGAGAGACTCCACATAATTTGAAGTGTCGGCTGAGACGGAATGGTCGACATAAGGCTGGAAGCTATTGGCTTCCTTGCTTAAAATAATTGTCTTCACCCCTAAATTCTTAACTTTCTTGATGAATGGCTTCTTGGAGTGCTGCGGATCATTCGCTCCGGAAGTATTAACAATCAGGACTGTCTTGCCGACCAGAGGACTGCGGCTGGAATCAGGATGGCTAGTTCCGTTCATGTAATTGATTATTTGATATTGTAAGAGACGCCGATTTCAATAACAACTTCGCGATCACCAGCCGGAGTCAGAGGAGCTGCCTGGTTGCCGGCTCCCATGCCGCCTTTGCCGTAGTCAGCGGTATTATAGAAAGGTACCGGACTAACCATATTTTCGTACCAACCAGTCACATCTTGCAAACGGACACCGGCACTGTCAGCTAAGGCATTGCTCTTAGTCTTAGCATCGGCAATTGCTTTAATGCGGGCTTCCTGCTTCAAGTCGTTCATATTCGAAGCGTCAAAAGTTAAACTATTAACCTGATTGGCACCTGCCTTAGAAGCGGCGGCAATAACCTGACTCAAACGATTCTGATCCTTGTCATAACCACTCACTTTAATTACTAATTGCTGGTTGGCATTATAGCCGGAAACGGATGAAACATTATCCTTATAGTCATACTGCGGATACAAGGAATAATTCTGAGTCTGAATATCGGCAGACGCGACGCCGACAGCCGTTACGGCTGTAATAATATTGGCTACTTTAGTATTTAATTGATTTAAAGCATCTTCGGGCTTAGCGACTTTGTCGATTTGTACGCCGAGATTGATGATCGCTAAATCAGGGGTATAAGTCACTTTGCCTTGGCCGGTGATGGTGACAACTTTAAATTGCTGATTAACGATGCGGTCGCGGAGGATAGCGGTAATGATGATAGCGCTTAATAAAACGAGTCCAAGCACCATGACAGCGCCTTTACATTTATGGCCGTGCTTCTTGTGATGTCCGCCGTGTTCATGATGGTCATGGCCGCAACAATCATCTTCTCCTTCGTCCTCGCAGCACTCTTCATCATGTCCGCAAGCGCATTCCTCATCGTGTCCACCGCAGCATTCATGGTCACCGTGGCCACCGCAGCAACCTTCTTTTTCTTCGCCCTCTTTCTTATCGTTTTTCATATTTTTAAATTAAAGATTATAAATTAATTTCCATTATATCACTTCTTTAAAAATCTACAATAAAATCAGGTAGATTCGGCTCCCAGCCACTTTTTATTCGATAACTTCAGCTTCAGCCTCCTTAATTGCCGCATTAACCAATCTTTCATCAAGGTTAACGCCTTTCATCTTTAACTCTTTACCAATTTTGCCGACGGCCTCATAAAAGCCTAGGTCAGCATCGGCCAACATCATTGATTCAATGGCACCCTGACTATAGGCCAAGCTGATATATTCTTCCTGAAATATCTCAGGCAAGGTTCCCTGGTCTTCGATGAGCTTATCAAAAATCATTTTCCTGACTTTATCTTCATCCTTACCGGTTTCTTTAATAAAATCGGCGATAAAGCGCTGCGCTCGTTCGTTAAAGTTCCCTTTCGCGGTCAGCTGTAATTGCTCTTTCACTTTTTGAAAAAGCTGATTCTCTTCCCGATTTTCTTTCTGCTTAAACTTATCAATCCCACCAAGACCAACCGCCTCAAAATGGTTTTTCATAAATTTTATGTTATTTCTTTAATAAATAATGCTCCCGTTCCGCGGGCTTTAAATGCTCAATAGCATAGCGCAAAGCCGTCCGCGGTAGCTGCCGATAGTTTTCATCCAAAAAATCGGTTAAAGCTTTCTTATTAACTCGCTTGCCAGCCTCCCGCAGCATCCAGCCAACTGCCTTATGCATCAAGTCATGTTCGTCTTTCATCAGTTTCTTGGCCAAACGCACAGTTTCTTCAGCGCGCCCTGCCTTAATAAAAGCAAAAGTCGAAACCATAGCCATCCGCCGTTCCCAGAGGTTTTTGGAGACAGCCAGCTTATTCAAAATTTTCTCCGCCCTCTTATCTGTCAACAGAAAATCTCCCAGAATTTTATAGACCGATAAATCCACTAAGTCCCAATTATTAATGCCTGAGGTATGCGCCAAATAATAATCAACAATTATCTTCTTCTCTTTTCGTTCTTTAGTTTTCTCGTATTTATCAACCAAAATTAATAAACCGATCAGCCTGACTTCATGGATTTTACTGCCCAGGAGCTTCTCAATATCCTCGAGGGGTATTTGGTTATACTGGCGCGCTAAAAGACGCGAGGCGGGCACTTTCAGGCCCAAGAAGACATCACCAGCACCATACTGACCCGGGCCGGTTTTAAAGAAGCGTTGCAGAATTGAAGCTTGCGGCTTATTCTCCTGACTTTTAATTTCTTTGATAAGTTTATCAACTTCTGACATAGATTTAATAATGATATTCCTTCTGATTTAAAATGGCGGCAGAGCGATACAATTGCTCGAGTAAGACCACGCGTGCTAGTTCATGAGGAAAAGTCAAAGGCGACAAGGAAATCTGGGGATAGCGGGTATATAATTCGTCTGAAAAACCCAAGGCCCCGCCAATAATTAAAACAATTGGCGAATTCCTCTCCAACCATTGAGCCATCTCCGGCGAAGTAAAAGTCTTACCCCTTTCCGCTAACAAGTATATGGCAGCAGATCCGTTGTCCTTATTGTGTCCGGATAGATATTCCAGCACTCGTCCGCCCTCTATTTCTTTAGCTTTATTTTTATTGCCTTTAGAAAAAGGCTCCGGCGATAACTCTACGGTTTTCAGCCGAACATAGGGTCGCAAGCGCTTAACATACTCAGCGGCCGCCTCTTGATAAAAGGATTCTTTAATTTTTCCCAAGGTAACTAAAGTAATATCTAGCATATGCTCTATTATACCATATCATTGGCAATTTTAATGCCTAGCACATTTGACGCGTCCGCTTTAGCGGATTATGATTAAGCTATTAATGCCTCGTTCTTTATAAACGCTTTGATTTCAGGAGGATAGCCCATGTTACTAATTGAAATTATTCTTACCATTATTGCTTTTAACCGCGGCTGGCGCTGGTATTCAGTGTTGCCAGGCGTCGGTGGTTTCTGCCTCGGCTTCGGTATTGGATTCTGCATCGGTTTCCTTGATCTTGATGCCAGCGGTATTAATTTTATTTTTTTAGACGTCATTGTCGTCATTATTCTGTTGTACATGTGCATTGTGCCGCCTAAAAAAGATGTATCGCCATCAGCCTGACCGGTTCCTTAAAGAGCCCCAAACAATCGCCTTAAACATAGGGCGATTTTTTTTGCTTATTGACAAATATCAGGATATATACTAATATCCATCTAGATATTTATAGTAATTTAACAAAATAATAAGGAGGAAGTATTATGAACGAACCATTACTTACTGGCATAGCCATCTTAATGCTTGTCAGTTTAAATTTTGTAGCCTGGCGTAAAGGCTGGCGCTGGTTACCGCTCACTACGGATGCGGCTGTTATTCTCGTTGTTGTCTTAGACAACCTGAGCCCGGCTCTGGACGATTTCTTAGCTTTAGAGTTTATTAAAGCGATTATCCTCTTAGCCTGCATCTTCTTGACCTTTATGGCTCTGACCAAATTGCCTCAGAAAATTAGGCAAATTAAAGCTCGTCAGGGAGGAAAAAAAGATGAATAAGGATAAGAAAAACAATTTTGACCTGACGGCCTTTGTGGCTTGGGAAATCGTCGTTATTGAAATCGGATTAACTATTGCCGCCTTCAATCTAGGCTGGCAATGGTATGCCCTCGTTCCATTGGCCGTAAATTTAGCCTGTATTATTGTAAATGCTTTGGCTTTCAAAAAAGCTAAAGCTCCACGCAGCACGACCAGTGACGCCTCGGAATTATTACATTTCCCCTCGATAGAAGTTTTAACTATTGTAGCTTTAATTCTCATGTGCGTCGTAGGTAAATCTTAATCGTTAAAAGGAGGAATAAAAAATGAAGCAACAGACAAAATCCCCGAATCTATTAGCCAAGTATTGGTTGATTATTCCTGAAGTAATTCTGACCATCGCTGCCTATAATCTTGGTTATAAAGC
>VFKX01000006.1 GCA_009885285.1 Candidatus Falkowiibacteriota bacterium | reverse complement strand
ATTGATTACATAAATACACATGGTACTTCTACCCCATTAGGAGATATTGCTGAGGTAAAGGCAATTCAAAAAGTATTTGGAGAACATGCCTTCAAATTAAATATCAGTTCTACTAAATCAATGACTGGTCACTTATTAGGTGCAGCTGGTGCAATTGAAGCGTTAGCTTGTGTGTTAACAGTTAAGAATGATATAATTGCTCCAACAATTAATCATTTTACTGATGATCCAGAATTTGATAGTAGATTGAATTTCACATTTAACACAGCGCAAAAGCGAGAGGTAAATTATGCACTAAGCAATACTTTCGGCTTTGGTGGTCATAATGCTTGTGTTATTTTGAAAAAATATAAATAAGCACGCTTTGCTTAAGTCGTTATTCACATCAAAGAAATCTTCTTCCGAAAAAAAGTTAGCGCAAACAATTCGTTTAATTACAGGATTTGTTCCTAAAAATATTTCTCTTTATCAACAGGCTTTTCGCCATGTATCTGCAGCAATAGAAATAAAAAGTGGAGTTAAAAATAGTAACGAACGTTTAGAATATCTTGGCGATGCGGTTTTAGGTGCTGTAGTTGCAGAATATCTTTTTAAAGTGTTTCCATTTAAAGATGAAGGTTTTTTAACGCAAGTTCGTTCGCGTATTGTAAACCGTGCTCAATTAAATAAACTAGCAATTAAATTAGGTTTCGATAAATTAATTCAGGCAGACCTCAAAGGAAATCTTTCAAGTTCTATGTATGGTGATGCATTTGAAGCTTTTATTGGTGCGATTTATTTAGATAAGGGATTTAAAGTGACACAAAAATTCGTTGTTGAACGAATTATAAAAATCCATTTAGATATAAATGAAATTGAAAGTAATGATACTGATTTCAAAAGTAAACTGATAAATTACTGCCAACAACGGAAAAAGAAAGTTGAATTTGTTTTAGTAAAAGAAATTGGGCAGGGAGCAAGAAAAGAATTTGTTATTTCTGTAGAAATTAATGGTAAGGCTTTTGGAATGAGCCAACATACTTCAAAAAGAAGAGCCGAACAGCGGGCAGCTGAATTAAGTATTCAACTGCTTGACGAAAAGGGTTTAATATCTGATTAGGTTACTCTATTAAGATTGTTATTTCAACCCGTCTATTTAGCTGCCTTCCAGCTTCATTATCTTTCCCATCTGTAGTTGTTTCTGTAGCCGCTAGTTTGCTTTCGTCTGAGGCTATCAAGTCCATTTGTTTAAGTAATTTATGGTTAGCTTTAATTGCTATTTCGACTGATTTAGCCCTTTTGCGCGATAAATTTTTGTTGAATTCTTGCGTTCCTTTACTATCTGTATGACCCTCTATTCGTAGTAAGGGAATTTCCTTTTCTTTATATAATTTTCCAAAATAGGATTTTAAGGAGTCGAGTTGAATATCGTTGAGTAAGTATGAATTGAAGGGAAAATACAATACTATTTTTAGTTCTTTTTCTTTAGTTGTAGTGTTTCCATTGTTTTGTGTTAGGAATTCTTTTTGTCTTTTTATCCTGCTTTGCATTTCTAATTCACTCAGGTCTTTAGCAGTATTGTCAACTAAATTAGGTGATTCGGTACTTAAAAAGAAGAGTTTTGTGTTTTTTCTTTGTTCTCCAAAAAGCAATGAATCTTCTTGCATTAATTTGAGCAATGAATCTTTTGTAATATATAAGTAGGCTTCAGATTCGATTAGTCCATTTACGTTTAAACTATCCTTTTTCAATCCATAAACATTTACAATGTGGCCTATTATATTTCCATTTTTGTCTTTCAAATGCACATGGTGAACCTCCTGATAAAACGAATAATAATCTTCTTGTTCAGGTATAGTAAACGTACGTTTATATTCTCTAAACCCTTCAGTTTCTACTTTAACAAGATATTTGTTATTATGGTCAAGTAAAATATGATAATCTCCAGTAAGGGAATCAGAATAATATTCGGCAATCGCAGTGTCATCTAGTTTATCAATTACGGTAAGCTTTGATCTTGCTGCTATTAGTTTGTCTCCTTTTTTTACCTTTCCTCTAATCTCAGCAAGTTGTTCTCTTTCTGCCGCGAAAGAGATTCTATAAATATCCATTTTTCCCTTTCCTCCAGTTCGGTCGGATGAAAAATATCCTCTATTATATTTTTCCGTCATAGTAAAAAATATATCATCAGAATTACTATTTAATGGGAATCCCATATTCATTGGGTAGGTCCAAATACTATCTATTAAGTATGTTTTAAAAATATCGTAACCACCCATGCTAGAATGGCCTTTAGATGAAAAATATAATGTCGAATTGTTTGGGTCTATATATGGAGAGTCCTCGTCATATTCTGTGTTTATTGTTGAACCAAGGTTTTCAGCAGGTTGCCAAACTCCATTTTTTTTCTTCGTCCTGTATAAATCTAAGCCTCCAAATCCCCCAGATCTTTCGCTAGCAAAATAAATAATATCTTCATTAGCATTTATCGATACACTTGGTTCGTAATTTCCTGAGTTTAGGATTTCGCTTAAGCCTTCAATTGGATGAGGCGTACTGAAGTTTTTTTCGTTATTTTTTTCAGATAACCATACGTGGTTATTTTTATAAATAAATAATTGCTCATCATTATGAGAAAGTTGAATTGCTGCATCATGAAGTTCTGTATT
>VFKX01000047.1 GCA_009885285.1 Candidatus Falkowiibacteriota bacterium | reverse complement strand
TGGTCGGGGTGGAGAGATTTGAACTCCCGACATCCTGCTCCCAAAGCAGGCGCGCTACCAGGCTACGCTACACCCCGAAAGCGAAGCAGTATACCTTGCATGAGACAAAAAATCAATAATCTTCTAGTCACTTGTGGCAGTCCTGATGAACCCAGATTGTCCATTTAAGATTCTACGGGGCAGTGTTGTCGCCATTTCAGACCTTATCTGCAACCGCCAAGTTGAGTTGTCGCTTGTCTGGGTCTTTATGCCAGAATGCCCCTACAGAAAATACCTTGTGATGCAAGGTGGCAAGGGTATGTTGTACCGAGCCTCGTAACATAGCTTGTCGAAACAAACTCATCAGGTTGTATGCCAGCATGGCAAAGCCCAATGCCGCTTCAGTCGCGTAAAAACTCATTGACGTTGAAGCTGTCAAAACCAAATCTGCTCTGAGTTCCTTGATACGATTTTCGCAATCCGCTCGCCTCTGATAAGAGCGCCATATTTTCAGTGCGGGCAATTTCAGCGTAGTGACCATCGCACCGTAACGCCAGCCATGCTGGTCAGTATCATCGGCAAATAGGCTCGTGGTTTTGCCTATCGCTTTTTTTCTCTGCACAAAGTGTTATCGCGCCACTATGATACGGCGCGGCGCACTCCCATGCGGCATTCAGCTACGAATGCGAGCAGTGGGTGGGCGGATAACCGCCCCGGTTGGCGCCGTTGTGCCCTTGGCACCGCACCTCTGGGGTGCCTTAATGCGTTATCGCGGTGGGATCCATGTCCAGCGTAATTCGATCGAACCGGATGGGGTCAAATATCCAACGATACATTTGGGCTTGCACGTTTTCGTTGCGTGCCATATAAAATTTGGTGAACATCAGAATTAGTCGCCATCGATCATCTCGCTTATCGCTTATTATGCCACTTAATCAATTGACTAACCACGTCATTTTCTATTGGTTTCCATTAGAAAACGTATGCAAAGTCAGCCCACCCGCGCTTTGAAACATAGCCGGTTTCGCGCAAATGGACAATCTGGGTTGAATACACGTCCGAGGAAGTCCTTCGGATTTCAATCATCGGTAACGATTTATAACGAGCTCCTGCCGAATATGGAGCTCGCTAAATGTGCGACTAAACATTAACTGTTGTGGTTGATTCTTGAATCCGCCCTGTTGCGGTTGGTTATTGAGCGCGTCCTGCTTTATAAACTTGTTTGCATGTCTATCCTACGAGACATATTGTGCAGAAAGTTTTACTGGTGTATAAAAGCTGTGTTCTAAAGTTTTGAGTTTGGCTGCCGATAATGAACTTATTAGTGTTGGGAGAAAGAGGTTATCATGAAAATCGAAAAAAACAGTAAACCATTGCCTACTGCCACGTCGGGTGAAGAGCGAGCGCGAGCGCCCACCGCTAGCCCTGCCGGTAGCACGCAATCCACCGCCACCAGCGTACATCTGGGTGCAACTTCTGCACAACTTCAAAAAATGGAAAGCAGCATGGCAAACGCACCTCTAATGGATGCAGCTAAAGTCGCAGATATTAAGCAAGCCATCAGTGAAGGCCGTTTTCAGGTCAATTCCAGTGCCGTGGCTGATGGCTTGATCCAAACGGTGAAGGATTTAATTAGTTCGCACAAAACCTGACGCAATATGGTTAATGACACACCTACTGCTGCGACGGTAGAATTTATCTCTCAGATGCATGCAGAGCTTACTGCATTGCATTCGTTCATACGCTTGCTTGAAACGGAACAACAATCCTTACTCAACGAACATACCGAACAAATACAAGCACTAGCCGATAGCAAGACCCAAATGGTACAGGAGTTGGCCCAGCTGGTGAATGCGCGGAGGAATGGCATGCTTGCTCGAGGTATAAAATTTGAAACCGGCAGTATGCAAACTTGGTTGCTAACCCACACTGCAATTAATTTGCCGACGTGGCAAGAAATCCAGAAAATGGCTACACATGCACAGCATATGAACCGCACCAATGGTGAGTTAATTCAAGTAAAAATGCGTCATAACCAGCATACACTAACTATGTTGCACAATGCCACACATAGCGCCAATGGCTTATACGGTCCTGATGGACAGCCCAGCGTGCTCGCATCAGGCCGTATCTTGAACAGTGCCTAATAAAATTCATGACGGTTGCCATCCTTTTCTCGAAGGCGAAAACCCAAATTATTATGTAACAGCAGCACAAAGCCATCCCCCGCATTATGCAATACAATAAAGCAGTTCCTTTATCGAGCAAGCATTCAAGTTGCTGTACAGAAATTTGATGCGTTCAGTTTAACGTGTCACCTTACAAGGCTTCTATGCCAGTTTCGCCAGTACGAATGCGAATTACTTGTTCGATGTTGTGTACGAATATCTTGCCGTCACCGATATTGCCGGTGTGTGCAGATTTTTCGATGGCTTCAAGCACCAGCTCTAACATGTCTTTTTTGATAGCGGCTTCCAGCTTGACCTTGGGCAGAAAGTCCACCACATATTCTGCACCGCGATACAGCTCGGTATGACCCTTCTGCCGACCAAAACCTTTCACTTCGGTAACGGTAATACCTAGTACGCCAATCGCAGTCAAAGCCTCACGTACTTCGTCGAGTTTGAACGGCTTGATAATTGCAGTAACCATCTTCATAATTATTACTCCTCATGTGTGTTAGAGCGTAAACAACATTATTTAGAACCTACTGTTGATGAACGAGTAACGCTTCCTAAGCAATGCAAACCACATTTCATTATGAGCGCTGTGT
>VFKX01000014.1 GCA_009885285.1 Candidatus Falkowiibacteriota bacterium | reverse complement strand
TGTCAGGTCTTTTTATTTAGAGATTCGCAACCGAGGGATTCGAACTAGGCAGAAGCGAGGCAATATTTCGCAGTGCGAAATAGCAGCTGAGCGCCGATGAATGCGACTATAGGAGGCATTCAGCGCTGCCTCAGGACAACGAGCAACACTTAGTGTTGCGAGGCGGAAATCCCTTGGGGTCCACTAGATAAAAAGATCTGACGAATGTCAGGTCTTTTTATTTAGAGATTCGCAACCGAGGGATTCGAACTAGGCAGAAGCGAGACCATCATTCAATCATGGCCCGGACTTTGCTATACTATAAATGATATAAATAAACTAACCAGAAACATATGCTTATCAAGTGGAACGACATCCACTCTGTTAATGTGAAAGAGCTCGACCAGCAACATAAAAAATTAGTCGAAATCATCAATAAACTATTCAAAATCCAAGCCAGTGAAGCTGACGACCTCAGAGCGGTCATTAAGGAATTAGTCAATTACGCCGACTATCATTTAGCCACCGAAGAGAAACATTTTCTTGAACTGCAATACGATCAAGGCGGAGTCCACAAAAAGATCCATGACTATTACCGCGGCATTGTCCAAGATTTCGAGAGTCAGTTCTTGGTAGCCTCAAGCGTCGAGACACGGGAAGAAATTTCTCAAAGCTTGCGCCGCTTCCTCCAGGACTGGTGGATTCAGCACATCAATAACGTTGATCAGGAATATTCCGATTTCTTTAATGCTCACGGCTTATTCTAAAATTTTAGGAAATCAAAAGACCGATATTAACCGGTCTTTTGCATATAAAGTCGATGTAAATTATTTTAACGGTAAAGTAAAACTAAAAGCGGCGCCCGGGGTCTTCTGATTCTCCAGCCAGATTACACCTCCATGAGACTCGACAAACGACCGAGCAATAAAAAGACTGAGGCCGAAGCCATTCGGCGAAATTTTTTTCGCCATCTCACCGCGGAAAAATTTCTGGAAAATAAATTTCTTATTCTCTTCCGGAATGCCGCTGCCCTGATCACAGATAGTAAACAGTAATTCGTTACCCTTATCCTTTCTCAGTAAAGAGGTGGTTATCTTAATTCTTGATCCGGCCGGCGAATACTCAATCGCATTACTCAAAAGAGCTTTAACGGCCTCCAGGATTTTACGACTATCGATCTTAACTTCCTTTTTGAAGCCAAAGCTTTTATCGACAGTAATGCCTTTAAAGGCCAATTCTTTTTGGCATGATTTAAGAACCTCATCGATAATATCCCGGCTAAAGTCTACAGCATCAAACTTGATAATCAGCTTGTTTTCTTCAATCTCCAAAGACAGCATCAAGTTGTTCAACCCCTTATTAAGATCCATAACGGCCTGATAGGTCGTTGTAGCGAAGTTCTTCACTTCCTTATTAATCTCACCGAATGAACCGTCGAGCAGTAATTCGAAATTCCAGCGGGCAACAGATAGTGGCGTGCGCAGCTGGTGCGAAACGACAGTAATGAATTCTGACTTCAAATCATCTAAGCGGATAATCTGCTCAATGCTAACTGTGTTATTAATAGCTACCGCAGCTGAAGGGGCGAATACTTCCAAGAGACTTACATCCTGGACGCTGTACGGCTCGCCGGAAAGTTTTTCTCCCAAAATTAGGATATTATTATGAGCCTTCTTGGTCCGTAGAGGAAGCAAGGCTTTGATGCGTAAATCGCGCATCACTTTCTTTAAAGAATTCTCCGGTAACTCATCAAAGATAACTATTTTAGATTGACTCGCCAGACTGCTTAATTCCTTTTCGGTAAATACCGGCTCCTGCTCGTATCCGCCATAGCTCAAATGCGAAATCCTCTTATCGCCGACTAAAATGAAAGCGCCGCGTGCGATATGCATTTCTGACATAATCTGATTGATTAAGCCGCTGGTCAAATCTTTTAAGCGGAGACTGGAAGACATAATCAAAGCCAAATTGTACAAGAGCCGATTGCCGTCATAATGATGCTGATAGAACATCCGATTAGTCGTCTTCTCGAACGAGGAGCGAAGCGGCTGAAACGAGAAAGAGGCGACGACCGCAAATAGGATGGAGACCCAGAGGTTATCCATAACGCCAGACCCTTTAACAATCAAGGCGGTCATAACCCAGACGCCGGCTGCATAGAAAAAACCTAAGAAGGTAATGACAAAAAAATACGTGACTAAGCGAGCCACAGCCTGGCGAATACCCATGAAACGGTGACGCACCATAACATAAGCGATGGTGGCGACCATTGGCAAGGAGAAGATCGGGCCTAAGTTATTCAAACTGAAGTTACCAAAGAAGATTGGCAAGATGAGATTGGTAATAATCATCGGCACGGCAAAAAAAACAAAACCAATCAGCGTATACCAGATTCTCACCCTAACTACACCTCTATACTTAAAAAGCTTCCATATTAAAGTCACTAAACTAATAATGATAAACAAAGGGAGATATAGACTAAAAATCGGCATCAAGGCGCCAACCTCACCAGTAATAGCACCGTTAATAATGACAATGTTGCCCTTAATAAGAGACGGAGTCAGGGTTAGGTAGAAAATAGCCGCGGTTCCAAGTCCAATAACAATATCGAGCCAAAGTCTAACCCGAGTGACATTCGGGTAAATAGAAGCAAAGTATAAAAAACTGTTAAAGAGAATAACACCAAAAGAAAAGGCGAGCCGACTGCACCAAAGTTGCATAACGGGCCCGCCTATTGCTGCGATTGTAAAAAATAATGCTAAGTTCCAGAGTGCTAAACTCAGCGTAAAGACACAGAAAAGAATATTGAACCGAGATTTAGATTCTGATTGAAACACCAGAATGCCTAAAAATGAGTTCACAATGAAAACCAGAATCTGCAGAATTAAAATGAAAATTACTAAGTTACTCATGTGATTTAATCGGCCGGCTTATAATCGCCGGGCATGAAATTGTATTATGATACTCTATATAGGAATCCCAAATAGCAATCCGCCATTTGTTTTTAATAAATGTATTCCATATCCTAGCAGTTGATACACCGATATAAGAGAAGTACCCATGACTATTACCATAACATACAACTTCCGACATTAATTCTATGAAATACCCTCCCCCTCTGTACTCTGGTATTAATGCAACGCGCGAAATTTCCAATGTTTTTTTTCTAACTGCTTGATTGCTTATTTCAACTGGAAGGCAAAAAAATTCTTCCAAAAGAAATCCCATACCTGAGTCTGTAATAACCCTGGCGGAGCCAACAATTTCATCACCATCACGGACAATAAAATGAATTGCATATAAATCAAAGCAATCAATTTCCTGTCGATTAGAAAATAATGCTGAGTCTACGCTCTTCATCTCTTCACAGTATACAGTATACCTTAATCTGTATACTTCTTCAATTTCTGACGGCGTCTGAGCGCGACGAATTGCGGACCCGGTTTCTTTCTGCAAGCAGAGCAAAACTGAACCGCCGCCATATATCAACTCTCTGCTCAAAACTTTAAATCCAGCCGCTATTACCAGCGCTTCTAAAGCTTCCGGCTCAAGAAAATGATAAACATTTTTCCTGCCTTGATAAGCAATCCAAACATTGATAGCAGTCAGTGTCAACCAGGCCGGAGAGAGAAGAATGAAGACCATTAAATCCTTAACATTCTTATCACGCCACAGACTCATAAAGAATTCCCGCCAAATTGGACCCAGCTTAGGGACGAAGGGGTTAGCAATAACAGCCAAGCCACCATCCTCCAGGGATTCATACCAATGCCTCAGTGTTTTCTGAGGGTTCGGACTGATATACAAGCTGTTAACTGAAATAATGCGATCATATTTTTTTCCAAATCCCAGCGCCTCGTCCTGAGTCAGCTTCTCACCTTCAGTCGGACACGTATTCGGTTCAGGTAAATTATCGAAATTCCCTAACCATAGTCTAAGTTGAGCAATTCCGGCCAGTTTCTTTTTGGCCCGCTGTAACATGGCTCGAGAGAAATCCAAGCCAACAAGCTTCAGCCCGAAATATTCTTTTCGACTAACCAGTAGACGCTTTAAAGTATTGCCGGTACCACAACTGGCATCAATAATAGTCAGATTGTTTATCAGCTGCAAACTCTTGATAACCGCCTTCTGCATCTTAATATAGGGACTGAAAGTATTAAGAAGATCATAAATTCTAGCGTAGAAATTCCAGAAGCCCGCGGCCTCCGCTTTCCTTTTTTTAACTAATCCAGTTTTACTTTTTTCCATTGTCTATTTCCTTTCTTTTATTTAGTTATTAATGAACATTCCAATATATCAAAACGTGCCTACTCGGCACGTTAATTGAATTGATTTTATAGGGGCTTAAAGGAATTTTCTCACCCTCTCAATGATTTCGCCGAGCTTGACGTTAGCCTTAATCATGAAGTCAGCCGCGCCGGCTGCCAAGGCCTTATCAACATCCTGAGGCTGACCCAAGTTACTAAGAATAATGACCGGCACATTTTTCCAGCGGTCATTCTTCTTGATTGCCTCCAGGATACTGAGCCCACTGACGCCAGGCAACATCAGGTCTAGTAATACTAAACTGGGTGGTGCCTGATCAAGAACAGCTAAAGCTGTCCGGCCATCGGAAATAACATTAACCTCCAGCCCTTCCTTCTGAAATTTTCGCTGATAGGCTTCGACTAGATAAATGTCATCCTCAATAATAAGAATGTCTTTATTTTTTTCTTTTTTTAAAGCTTTTGTAAGGGCCATAACATATGCTTACCCCTGCGCCTCCAGAAACGGAGACGCTTGGAGCTTAACCTATTTTTAAATAAATGTCAATACAAATCTCTAGGAAATAAAGCCGTTAATCTTACTAATAATATCTTCGAGTCTATACTGGCTTTTCACAATATAATCAACAACATTAAGTTCAAAAGCATGACGAATTTTCTCTGCTCCGGCTGAAACCGAAACGATAACCACAGGCAAAGCGCTCCATTCCTTATTTGTTCGAATCTTTTCCAAAAACGCCAGACCGCCCATACCAGGCATTAATAAGTCTAGCCAGATTAAATCTGGTTTTAATCCACCATTCAAAAGCTCAATCGCCTCCTCGGCTGTCCTGGCTGACACGTACTTATACGGCGAGGCCTTCAGCTTAGTTTTAATGGCCAGCTGCAACGACTCTTCATCCTCAACTACTAAGATGGTCTTTTTTTCATTGCCATTCAATTCGTTTGACATAGATTCCAGTTATTATAAGTGATTAAATTAAATACCTAAACCTTCAGGCCCACATCACCTTCTTTCGGCTTCATGCCGGCAAAAGGAATAGTAAAGAAGAAAGTGGTTCCCTTTCCCTCTTCTGATTCAAACCAAATTTTTCCGCCCCATCTTTCCACCAGCATTTTTACTAATGATAATCCGAGGCCTGACCCCTCAGGCACCAGCTTCAAGGCGTTATCGGCACGGTAAAACTTTTCAAAAATACGTGGCCGATACTCCTCGGGAATGCCGATACCGCTATCCTTCACCGAGTACTCAATATGGTCATCTTTCTTAATTACGGCCACATTGATAACTGACTTGACCGGAGAATAACGGGAAGCATTGGATAATAAGTTCTGGATAACTTGCCAGATAACCTCTTGATCCATCGGTATAGACGGTAATGGCGTTGGATTAGTCGTAATTTCGACCGTCTGTTCTTTGTTTGCTAAAATTGTTTTCAAGGTGGCCACTACGCCATTCGTCGTATTTTTAAAATCTATCATGACCGGAATAATCTTCAGGCGCCCCGCTTCAACGCGAGCAATCTGCAAAAGCAAGTTAACTAAATTTATCATGCGCTCCGTGCCATTATATATCAGCTCAACAAAGCCCTTTTGTTCGCCATTAATCTCACCGGCATCGCCATCCATCAACATCTCGGAAAACCAGCGAATGGAGGTTAGCGGCGTGCGCAGCTGGTGAGAAGCGATGGAGATAAAGCCAATCTTCGCATCATCCAAAGCTTTTTCTTCACTGGCATCACGGAACATGACCACAGCCCCGCTGTCTTCTTCGAAAGACAAGGGCGCAGAAACCATAAAGACAGAAAATTTCTGACCGCTGGATTTTGATAAATATAAATCGTCGCCAAGATTCGAGATAATAGTCTTTTTGCTCTTAACCGCCATAATAATTGGATGGTCCTCAAGCGCAATTAAGTCGTTGCCGATAAATAAAGGAATAGCCTCTATTATATTTTTACCGATGAACTTTTCAGCCGGCGTTTCCAAAAGCCTAACGGCGGCGGGATTGGCCATGATAATATTATTGTCCTTATCAACCACTACTAAGCCTTCGCCCATTGAAGAAATAATAGCTTCGCTCCGATCACGCTCCTGTTTTAAGTTCTCGCCTAAGGATCGAGAATCCTCAAGCACATTAGTGATGGCCGACTGGGCGCTCTGCAATTCTTGATTATTTTTTGACAGCTCAGTCATTTTACCAGCCAAGTCCCGACTGGATTTTTCCAGAGCCACCATTTTTTCCCGCAAAGAAGCGATCATTGCAGCAAAAGACCGCGATAAACTACCGATTTCGTCCCTCTTCTTGAACAAGTTCTGACTAACACTGAGCGTCAAATCACCGTCGCTAATTTTTCTCGCAGTTTTTGACAGATTAACGATCGGATCAGATATTTTTTTTGCAAACCAGAGTGATAAAACTACCAAAACCAGGGAAACTATAAAAATTATCGAACCCACGATTGTGAAAACATTTAAATGCTGTTGCTTGATATGCTGAGTAATCTCGGCAATATTACCTGTTTCTGCAACTAGTAAATTTGTGACGTTCTGCTGGACGAATCCCAGTTTGATATTTATCTCTAAGGCGTTCGCCGCCGCTGACAGAGCTTGATCCTCTCTATTTAAATTTTTTCTAGCCTCTTCCAAATCTTGAAGAATTAAGGTAACAGAATTATTCAGACTGCGATGCGCAACTTTAACTTCCTGGCTCGACACATAACCAATAAAGCGATTGTTCAGGACAGATTGAACGCTCTTAATCTTCGCCACCCGGACGTAATAATTAGAGAAATCACCGCTTTTAGAGCCGTTATACCAATCCTGACCGACATTATTTATGTTATCTTTTAGGTCCTGCTCGAAAACGATATTTTCGTTAACGCTGTTAAACTGATTAATCAGGTTAAAGTTAATATACATGACAAACAACAGCACTAGAATCATGGTCAGAATCACTGCTGAAAAAGCAACAATTATTTTACTTTTAATCGTTTTCATCGAGATTTTTTTAGTAGATATCCTTACTGCTATAATATCCGTCAGTCATCACTGTCTGATCGATATTATCTTTAGTGACTGCAATT
Source organism: Candidatus Falkowiibacteriota bacterium (assembly GCA_009885285.1). GTDB lineage: Bacteria > Patescibacteriota > Patescibacteriia > Patescibacteriales > UBA12465 > UBA12465. The sequence continues at coordinate 25,256 of VFKX01000014.1, read as the reverse complement.
GATTCGAGCAGAATAGACGGCACATCCATCTTAACATTATTAACCGTACTAACTGAATTAATCGGTGCGCCCTCGGCTAATTTAATAGCCAGCTCGACTCCGGCAGCCGCCAACTTCGAAATCGGTTTATAGACAGTCATGCTCTGAGTGCCGGCGATAATTCTTTTAATAGCCGAGAGTTCTGCGTCCTGGCCAGACACTGGTACCTTGCCATCCAAGCCATATTCCTTGAGAGCGGAAATTGAACCAAAAGCTGTGCCATCATTAGCGGCCACCACTGCATCAATTAAGCCATCATTCTTGTCCAAGTATGCCTTCAAATTCTTATAAGCATTCTGCGGATCCCAATTGTCGCTAAATTTATCCACCACGATCTCCACCTGCCCCTTATCAATGGCCGGCTGCAAGATATTAAAAGCGCCTTTTTTAAATAAAAAGGCATTATTATCGGTTTTAGCGCCGCCAATATAAGCAATCTTGACTTTCTGGCCGGCTGCAATCTTAGCGGCGACTGCCTGTAAAATATAAGTAGCCTGATACTCGCCGACTTTGACATTATCAAATGATAAATATAGATCAATATCGGCTTTAGTGATTAAGCGGTCATAAGACATTACTTTAATACCAGCCTGATGCGCCTTATCAATCACCGCCGTCAGTTTATCGGCGTCATGAGGAGCAATCACTAAAACATCCACTCCTTTAAAAATCATGCCCTCAATCTGAGAAATCTGAGTTTCGACATTATTATTGGCGGCCTGCAAGTCAACGACCACACCGAGTTCATCCGCTTTCTTTAAAAATTCATCACGATCGCGCTGCCAGCGCTCTTCCTGAAGAGTACCCATCGAGAACCCGATTAAGATATCTCTTTGTGGTACTTGTTGTGCTACTGGTGCCGGTTTCGGTTTCATAAAGAACCATCCGCCTGCGGCTGCAGCCACTACTAAAATGGCTACCGCGCCAATCAAAATTTTTTTGTTCATACTTTTTATAATTGATTTTTTAATTCCTTTTTTATTATTTTATCATATTATGATTAATATTAAAATCTAATTTATGAATTTGACAGCCCCGGTAGCATGGCCTATATTATAGGCAAAAGGAGGAAGCGCTTATGACAGTATTTTTGTTTTGCCTCATTTTACCGGCAATCGTTCTTTTTCAAGACTCCCTCTTCCCGCTTTTTGGGTTAATCATGCATGATTATTGCTTGCATAATAAAGACCCCTCGGCCGGATAAGGGCGCCAACCATGTTTCTAAACTTAAGGGTACCAATATGGCGCCCTTTTTTATTATTCCCTTGTCCGTCGCCCGGGCTGGTCGCTCCCCGGCAAAAATGTTAAAATCATTACAATATGTCCAAATCAAAACCCAAACTTATCATTATTGACGGCAATGCCCTGATTCATCGAAGTTTTCATGCCATCCCGCCGACTCTTAGAACTAAAGACGGCGAACTGGTTAATGCTGTCTACGGCTTTACCTCCTTCTTATTAAAAGCCTTGAATGAATTTCATCCGGAGTATGTTGTCCTAACTCTCGACCGCAAAGCGCCGACCTTCCGCCATCTCGTTTATGACGCCTATAAGGCTACCCGCACGAAAGCGCCAGATGAGCTCTATGAACAAATCCCTTATGTCAAAAAGGTAGCGACTGCTTTCAATATCCCGATTTTTGAGCTCGACGGCTATGAAGCCGACGATTTGATCGGCACCATCTGCGAACAGACAAAAAAGTACAAAGACCTGGAAAACATCATTATGACCGGCGATCTTGATACCTTGCAATTGATTGACGAGAAAACCAAGGTTTATACGATGAGCCGCGGCTTGTCGGACAGCGTCTTGTATGGCGCCAATGAAGTCAAGGCGCGATACAATCTTTTACCTGTTCAAGTGATAGACTATAAGGCTCTGCGGGGCGATGTGAGTGATAATATTCCGGGCGTCAAAGGAATCGGCGAAAAGACCGCCAGCGATTTATTAGTAGAATTCCAAACCCTGGATGGCGTTTACGCTGCCGTCAAGAAGAACGATGGAAAAATCAGACCCAGAATTTTAGAGCTATTAAAAACCCATGAGTCTGAGGCATATTTAAGCCAAGAACTGGCCACCATTAATCTGCAAGCTCCGATTGAATTTGATTTAAAAGCTGCTGAATTTTCTTCTTTCCAACTTGAGACCGTTCTCGAACTATTTAGCGAACTCGGTTTCAAATCCCTGTTAGCTAAAGTTAAAGATGTGCGCGATGCCTTAAATAAAGCGCACGGCCAAAAAGAAGAGAATAAAGAAGATGGCAGTCAGTCATCAGTTCAGACAGAAACAGTCAAAGGGAGTACAGGTTCAAGCCGGCCCGCTGAAAAATTTGCCTATGAATTAATCGACGAAGACAAAAAATTTGCCTCATTTCTAAAAAAGCTGCAAAAACAAAAAGCTTTCGCTCTCGATTGCGAAACCTCAAGTCCTGATCCAATCAGCGCCAATCTGCTCGGCATCAGTTTTTCCTGGAAAGACGGCGAAGCATATTTTATTACCATTACTGCTGATCGTTTAGAAGCGCTCCGCCCGATTCTCGAAAATAAAAAAATTAAAAAATACGGCCATAACCTAAAATTTGATTGGCGAATTTTAAAGATTAAAGGTATTAGCCTGGACGGCTTATATTTCGACACGATGATCGCCTCTTACCTCCTTAACCCGGCCAACCGCCAACACAACCTCGACACTTTAGCCTTTACCGAACTTGGCTACGAAAAGATGAATAAGAGCGACTCCGCTAATCCGCAACCAGCTCAGTTAACCTTGGATTTTCAGGCGCTAGATCTTGATAAAGTTAGCCGCTATTCTTGCGAGGACGCAGATTTTACCCGCCGCTTGGTTGAAAAATTATCAAAAAGGTTAAAAGAGGAAAAACTGACAGATCTTTTTCATAAGATTGAAATGCCGCTCGTGCCGGTTTTGGGTGCCATGGAAAATAACGGCATTATTATGGAAACAGCGCCGCTAAAAAAATTAAGTGCCGAAGTGGCCGGAAAATTGGAAAAGTTAGAAAAAGAAATACATAAGTTAGCCGGCTCAAAATTCAATATCAATTCCACTAAACAATTAAAAGAGGTTCTCTTTGAAAAATTAGAAATACCCACTGACAACTTAAAGAAAACAAAAACCGGCTTCTCTACGGCTGAAGACGAACTCATCAAAATGCATGATTTGCATCCTATTATTGCTTTCATCCAAGACTACCGAGAATTGAATAAGTTACAGACCACTTATCTCAGCGCTCTGCCAAAAATGATCAACCCGCTCACCGGCCGCATCCACACCAGTTTCAATCAAACCGTTGCCGCCACTGGCCGCCTATCATCGGCCGAGCCGAATCTGCAGAACATTCCGACACGGACTGAAGAGGGACAAAGGATTCGTAAAGCCTTCGTGGCCGCGAAAGGCTATGAGCTGGCTGGTTTCGATTATTCCCAGATTGAATTGCGCTTAGCGGCCCATATTTCTGGAGATAAAAAAATGATTGCCGCATTTAATGACGGACTAGACATTCATCGAGCGACAGCCGCCGAAATCAACGAAATCCCTCTGGCGGACGTGACGAAGCAAATGCGCCAAGAGGCCAAGGCGACAAACTTCGGCATTATCTACGGCCAAGGTCCACACGGCCTCAGCCAAGCAGCCGGCATACCATATGCCCAAGCCAGCGAATTCATCAAAAAATATTTTATCGCTTACCCAAGCGTCAAAAAAATGATGGATTCCTCAATCCAGGAAGCTCAAGAAAACGGCTACGCCATCACCCTCTTCGGCCGCAAGCGCTCCTTACCGGAAATAAATTCGTCAATGCCAACAATCCGCCGCAGTGCCGAGCGCATGGCTATTAATACTCCACTCCAAGGTACGGCCGCCGACCTGATTAAAATCGCCATGATAAGCATCGCCGAGTTAATCGCTGGCCACGAGAACGATATCCGCATGATTCTGCAGGTGCACGATGAATTAATCTTTGAAATAAAAAAAGATAAGCTTGAATATTACCTGCCGAAAATAAAAAACATCATGGAAAACGGGCTGAAGATGCGCGTACCCATTCTTGTCGAAGGCAATATTGGTCATAGCTGGGGTGAGCTGAAATAAAAAAGCCGCGTATTATAACACGGCTAATTAAGACATTTTTAATAGAACAAAGTTTTTATTATCCAGGGATAAGTAAAAATCATAAAACACAATAAAGTAACAAAGGTTAAGGATAATATTAATCCATAAAAGATACCTCCGTAGATAATAGAGCAGCTCAGGCCGGCAACAAAGACCGTTGCTATCAAACAAACCTTAATGAATTTTCCGACTTGCTTTTCGAGCCAAGGAGAAATATACATCCAGTAAAGCTGAAAAGTCCAAATGATACCAAAGCCTATATTCCACCAGAAAGGAATCGAATATTTAATCTTGATTCGACTATAAGACTGGATATCGTTATCGGTCATCGGTAGCAAATAGCCGTTCGCCAGGCAAATTATAATGATAACTACTGCTGAAACCAAAGCCCCAACTGTTAAAACTATCAGTATTTCCCTCTTGATGCCGACTCGTTTTGAAAATATCCGGCCTTCAGGCGACAGAAACTCCTGCCTGAGTCGGTCGCTAATTTTAACCTCTTTATTTTCCATGGTTTTCTTTTTTTAAAAAACTGTTAATATCTAACCATACAAGCTAATAAATGTCGAGAATGATAAAAGCTGCCAATAAAATCAAAATAGCGGAATTGCAGGGCCAGAAAATTGCCCTACTCGGATTTGGTCTGGACAACCAAGCCTTTTTAGCTTGGCTGGAAAAACATCGCATCAAAGCACATGTAACTATCTGTGATCAGCGACCCATTACCAAGCTGCCACCAGTCAAAGCCGCCTACTCAAAAATCAGCTTCCAACTCGGTACTTCATTTAATAAGAACCTAGGGCAATTCGACCAACTCTTCCGTGCCCCCGGCTGGCCAATCGCCTGCCCTGGAGTCCGTGCCGCCCTGAAGAATAAACGGACAAAATTAATTAATCCGCTCGACCTTTTTCTTGAACTCTGCCCTTCAAAAAATATTATCGGCGTGACCGGCACTAAAGGCAAAGGCACGACCGCCAGCCTGATTTATCAAATATTAAAAGACGCTAAAAAAACAGTCTGGCTCGGCGGCAATATCGGTATCCCGCCGCTCAGCTTCTTAGATAAGATTAAGCCGTCAGATTATGTCGTTCTCGAACTTTCCAGCTTCCAACTCGAGGACTTAAAGCATTCCCCGCGTTATGCAGTCATAACCAACCTATTCAAAGAGCATTTAGCGCCTGCCGACCCTAATAATCCGAATTATCACCGCTCCTTCAACGCTTACTGGCAAGCTAAGCTGCAAATCGCCAAACACGCTGATAATAAATATTTAGTCATCAACCAAAACCTGGTCCAGAAAATGAAAGGAGCAAAAATAGAAAGCCAGCTCCTTCCCTTCTTGACCAGTTCTTTACCGACCCGCCTGGTCGGAGAATTTAACGGCCAGAATATTGCGGCCGCCGTTGACATAGCCGATCTTTTAAAAATCAAACCCGCCTCATATAAGAAAACGATTGCCGGCTTTACGAACCTGGAACATCGCCTAGAATTTGTCACTGAAATAAAAGGTGTCAAATATTTTGACAATAGCTTTTCCACTACGCCGGAAAGTACAGCCCTTGACTTACAATCTTTCGCTCAGCCGATAATTCTTATTGCCGGCGGAGCTGATAAAGGGGCGGATTTTCGTCCGCTAGCCAAAAAAATCAAGCAGTATGTAAAATACTTAGTTTTGTTAGACGGCCAGGCCACGCCGCGTTTACAAAAAAACATCATCGCCGCCGGCTTTTCTCCGGCAAAATTTCAGATTGTCACCAGCATGGCGGCAGCCGTTAAGCTGGCCAATCGTAATAGCGCTCCGGGCGACGTCATTCTCCTATCGACTGCCTGCGCTAGCTTTGGCCTGTTTAAAAATTATAAAGAGCGCGGTGATTTATTTAAAAAATATGTCAGCGGCAGTAAATAAAAAAGATGCCCAGAACATTATCGGCGTTTTTGATTCCGGCCTCGGCGGATTAACAGTCTTAAAATATTTCTTGCGTGATTTGCCTGACTATAATTATATTTATCTCGGAGACAGTGCCCGCTTGCCATATGGCGAGAAATCACAAGCAACTATCTATAATTATACCCGCGAAGCAGTCGACTTCCTTTTTTCTGTCGGCTGCAACCTAATCATCATTGCCTGTAATACTGCATCGTCTCAAGCGCTCCGACGTTTGCAGCAAGAATACCTGCCCGTCGCTTATCCCGGTCGGCGTATTCTCGGAGTCATCCGGCCGCTCGTTGAGAGTATTACGGCTGATAAGAACATTAAAGCCGTCGGCATCATTGGCACCAAGGCGACTATATTATCAGATGCTTATAAATCGGAACTGGAAAAGTTAAAACCGAGTCTCAGAATTGAGCAGGTGGGCACTCCATTACTAGTTCCCTTAATCGAAGAGGGTTGGGCCGAAAAACCGGAAACGAAAATGATTCTAAAAAAATATCTCCGCCCCCTAAAGGAAAAACAAATCAACGCCCTCATTCTCGGCTGCACGCATTATCCCTTCTTGCATACCCAAATCAAGCAGATCATGGGCCGTCAGATAATGGTGCCGCAACCCGGAGAAATAATCTCCCGTAGCTTAAACTCTTACCTAAAGCGCCATCCGGAATTAGGGTTGACACAGTTAGCCCATCCGGCCTATAAATTCTATACGACCGACAGCCCGGAACGCTTCAAGTTAATGGGCGAGAAATTTCTAGGCCGAACTATTAATGATTTATCACGAACAGTGTTAACCGAATTATAAGTTATGATTATTTCCCTTTACGGCGCCGACACCTTCCGGTCCCGCCGTTTCCTCAATGAACTAAAAAATAAATTTATCCAAGATGTGGATCGTGATTCGCATAGCTTCAGCTCGGTCGACGGCGCCAGCGCGACCCTCGGCCAGATTAGCGAGCAGATAAATACTGGCTCCCTCTTCGTCAAAAAAAGATTTGTAGTCATTGAAAATATTTTCAAAAATAAGACAGAAAAAACTTTTACCGAACTGACATTATATCTGGAAAAATTTACCAAGAGCGACGATAATATCCTTATTTTTCATGATGATGATGTTGAGGCGCAAAAATCTTTGAAGAGCGCCGCTAAAAAATTATTATCTTTCTTGAAAGCCCAGCCCTATACCCAAGAATTCAAAACTCTGACCCCAGCACAGCTAGCCACCTTCATTAAGAAAGAGGTCGCCCAATACGATAAAAATATCGGGGCCTCTGAAGCCAGTCTCCTAATTGCTTTAACAGGCAGTGACTTGTGGCAAATAGCTGCCGAAATAAAAAAATTATCTTTTAGCAACGATGATTCCGCCATCAGTCTCCGCCTTATCAAAGAAATGGTGCCCGGCGCTTATGATGAGAATATTTTCGGTCTAACTGACGCCATCAGCTCCAAAAACAAGAAAGTAGCTATCAGTCTTTTAGAGGAGCAGTACGCCGCCGGGCTAAGCGACGAATACCTCCTAACCATGCTGACCCGCCAATTCAAGATTCTCTTACAGATCAGAAATGCTCTAGACGCAAACATGAGTCAGGCGGCCATGGCTAGCCGCTTAAAAATCCACCCCTACGTCGCCAAAAAGGGGGCTCTCCAGGCCCGGAACTTTACCGCCGAGAGTCTCAAAAACTACCTGAATCGCCTAATTCATTTGGACTTTTTGAATAAAACCGGACACGGGGACATTAAAACTGAGCTAAGCTTACTGATTTCTTCGCTCTAAGTTCGCTCTAAGCGCTTGCCTTTTTATTTATTCTTTGTTATATTTTTACTCGTAAATTTAAGGGCAATTAGCTCAGTTGGTTAGAGCGCAACACTGATAATGTTGAGGTCGGTGGTTCGAATCCACCATTGCCCACTAGAGCCAAGATAAATAATAGCGGGGTAGAGCAGTTGGCAGCTCGCTAGGCCCATAACCTAGAGGTCGTCGGTTCGAGTCCGACCCCCGCAACATCCTTGTTTTAACAATAAAATAGGCCTCGGTAGCTCAGTGGTAGAGCAAAGGATTGAAAATCCTTGTGTCGTCAGTTCGATTCTGACCCGGGGCACATAGCAAGCAGGAATTACGGGGCGTCGTATACCGGTAGTACACATGCTTTGGGAGCATGCTGACTGGGTTCAATTCCCAGCGCCCCGACAAACGGAAACAATCAATTACATTGGTTGTTTTTTGTTTTAAAAAAAGGCCACACATTTTAAGTATGGCCCCATATTAACGCGGCATCTACCTGGACTCCAGCTAGCGCTTAAAGCAAAATTTAAAAAATCTCTTTACTACTCCATCCTCGACTCTAGTTTCCTTATCCTCAACCTTAACTATTAAGTTAATTGACACCTCACCGACAAATCCGTATTTACTTAGCGAATCTGCTAATTTCCGAGCTTCCTCGCTGATATTAGGATTATACACATCGATTATCTTCTCCAATGATTTCACATCTATTTCTATCATAATTCCTCCATCTTTGATTATTAACTTACTAATCACAGGTTAAACCATGCATCCGATTCATGTCAATGAACTCCCTATTGACAGACATCAATAATTATTGTAAGGTATATTTGTTTAAATTAGCGAAGAACTTTTACAATTTAATAACTAAAAAAAAGAAAAATGAAAAAATTTGGGTTATTGTTGATTGCACTTGTGATTACCTTTGCCTACGCAAGAACTGACGGAGAAAGAATGATTGAAAAACGATCAGAAAAGAAGATTACAGAAAAGGCAAAAAAAATCCCACCCACGCCGCGATTAATATCAGACGGCTACGAACTAACCATCGAACCAGCCAGCGGCCAAATGCTAATTGGCGAAAGCCAGATGCTCTTCACGGCCGGCATCAGTCCAAGCTTCAAAAACTGGGACCTGAATAAACCATCAGTCGCCACCAAAAAAACAACCTTCAGGGTTTACGAAACCTGCGGCAACGGAAATTTCCTGCAATATTTCGTCTCTCTGACCAATGACACCAATGACTTAGCGATGACTCAGGAGCAGATCATCAGCATCTGCACGATGTACCCTGAATGGCTGCGCCAAGAAGAATACATGAACCTGTTCCTGATCAAAATGGACGGGGCTTACTTGGTAGTAAATATCACCGTTAAAGCTGACTGCTTATCTGCTTCAGTCAATCATCTGGGCGGATCGAAAACATTCGAAGGCAGCGATAAGCATAGAGTCTTCGTTCCCTTTAAAATTTCACGCAATTAACATGGAGGAGTAAAAAATGAAAAAATTTTACATTTTAGCAATCATGATTGGACTGGCCATTACCGGCTTCAGCCAAAAAAACAAAGTCGAAACCCAGATGCTGTCTTTTAACAAAGACGTGCACTTAAGCTCTCAGGACGGGAAAGATGATTTAATTACCAGTAAAAAAACTTTTCCTTATCTGGCTATTGGCACTGAGCAGCCCGACACTAATCGCGGAGAGATTGCAGCAAATCTGAGCTACCTCGGTTTCAACCAACTGCATGCTGCCACGCCGAAGGCCAGCCTTGAAGTATACCGAATAATTTCCGGCGGCACCTTTAATCAAATCTTAGATTTCTTAACTGACCGTCCCGGCGAAGGAGCAATGTCACAAAATCAGATAATCACATTTTGTAAAAAATATCCGCAATATTTATCTGACAAATCGACGCTATTCCTAACTTGTCTGGATTTAGACTTCCCTGACTACTATATGATCAGTGTCGCTAAATTGCTTGACGGCAGCCTCTGTGCCTCTGTTTATTCGCGGGAGGATAATCGCTTCTGGACTGACAGAAATATTGTCATCATCCGCAACCATGAAGCGTCCCAGGAATCATTGGATTATTAAATTTAAGCACCGACAAAATCAAAAGCTCGCTAATAAAAGCGAGCTTTTTTATTTATCTTTTTTTTCGCCTGCTTTTAACATTTAATAGGCTCTTTCTTCATCAGCCGGCCAGCCAGATTAAAGATACCGCTGGATACTTTCTGTACCAACCAGGCAATACCGATAAATAAAACTAAATAAACAATCGTCGCCAGCCAAGCCGGCATATGGCCATAAATAACGTCATAGCGATATAGAATCGGCCAATGCCAAAGATATATTTCATAAGAATAAAGCCCAAAAATGGTGAATAAACGGAACTCCCTTTTCTTCATCACAAAAACAATAATAATCGCCAAGACAGCCATCAAGCTCATCCACTGTTCTTTAGTAGCGCTCTCGCCGATGCCGGAATTAAAATTAGTATACACAAAAGCAGCTAAGGAAATCATGATTAGTAAATAATAACCCGCCGCTCGCCAGCCCTGAGACAATTTTTCCAAAATACTGGCACTAGGTAATTTTGTAACCGCCCAGGCAGCCAGGATGCCTAAAGGAAAGGCAAAAGTATGAACGCGGTACAGATGCATGACATTACTAAAATAGGCCGGATTAATACGGACAAAAACATCACCGGCGATAAATAATAGGAGAGCAGTCAGCCACAATCTTTTTTTAGAAAAAAATATCGGGAACAATAAATAGTAAATAAGAATAAAGGTAAAGTACCAGAGCGGTGAATTCAAATCGCGATACAGGTCAGCGCTCTTAAATATTCCGACAAATGCCTGACCAATAAAAGCCAAGGAATAAGTTTTTCCTAAAATAAAAAAATCCGTTAACAAAAAAGTTACTACCGCCAGCCAAAAAGGCACTAATAATTTAAAGAGGCGACGCTGGTAAAATTTACCAGCGCTTAATTCTTTCTGTAAATTACTAGCCGTCAAACCGAAGCCGGACAAAAATAGAAAAAGATTGACGCCGACGCCGGCCATAATCGATAGCGGCCACAAGAAGCGGTGGTCATCTACTAAAAAATAACCGATATGGGAAATCACAATCATAAGAATTGCCGCCCCTTTGAGTTCAGTAGTTAGTGAAGTGGGTAGCCACTCGCTGATTCGCCGCGACCGCATCGAAAAAAGCAGGATCAGAAAAAGAATGGCGGAAAAAATTTCGGTCGCCAGGACCGGATTACTAATTGAGATGATCATAAATTATATCCGCCCAAAGCTGATAACCGGCGGCGGAAGGATGAAATAAATCTGCTGAATAATGACTACCAGAACTCTTAAAAAGCTTAACAGTTGGTCCGTATAAATTAATATATTTAACTTGATACTTATCGGCCAATTTCTTTATAATAGCATTGAATTGCTGAGTGCGCGTACCAAACAGGGTCTGATAAAACGGCGACATTAACTTATCGGAACCAATAAAAGGAATACTAATGACATAAATCTGAGCTTTTGTTTCTTTAGTTAAGCGGCTGAGCATTTCCTCGTAATTCTTAGCGAACTCATCAGCTAAAACCATGTTATGAATATCGTTTACACCGATTAGAATTGTTATGGCCTCGGGTTGAGCTTTTATAGCTTTCGGCACCAAATAATTAACCAGGTCGACCGTAGTAATGCCAGACACAGAAAAATTACTTAATTCCACTTGCCTATCTGCCCCGGTCAGTTTTTCCGCCAGCCGATAAGGCAGGATTTCAGTATAACTCTCAGTCCCGACTCCGGCAGTCAGGCTATCGCCGAGAGCCACGTAAAAAAGAGTGGAAGTAGCCATATGACTAGGGTTATTAATAAGATAAGTGCCCTGATCTTCAACCGGGCTTAATTTCGCATCTCCAATAACCTGATAGATATAGGAATAACTCCGATTTAAATAGTATCCGAGGCCAGCCAGAACAATAATACCCAAACAGGTGAAAATTACAATTTTTAGGCTTTTTTTGATTTTAGGCATATTCATATCACCATTATATACTAAACTGCGATATTTTCCCAAATATTAACCAGTCTTGATTTTTGTTTATTATTATGTTAATCTTTACTTATATTAATAAATAATAATTTAGAAATTCCGTATGCCAAATAAGAAATCGGCTGCTAAAGAACTGCGTAAAGCGGTTAAAAGAAGCGCAGCCAACAAAAAAGCTGTCAACAAGCTCAAGGATTCCGTTAAAACCAGCCTAAAACAGATCAAGGCCGGCGATAAACAGGCTAAAATCGACTACTCTAAGACTATCAAGGCTATTGATAAGGCTACTAAAAAAGGCGTTATCAAGAAAAATACCGCTTCCCGCAAGAAATCTAGTTTAATGAAAAAAATCAACGCTTTAAAATAAGCGATTTTATGCCTTTAAACAGGCAATTTAATAAATAATGTACTCTTTCTTGGATACGGATCGATTAACCGTTTCTCGGATAGAGCGAATCAATGCTATGTTAGACAAAAAAAGCAAAGAAAAAATCATCAAAAAATTCCGCGTCCATGACACCGACACCGGTTCTTCCCAGGTTCAGATCGCTATCTTAACCGAGGAAATCAAAGAATTAACCGAACACTTAAAGAAGCATAAGCATGACTTCTCTTCCCGCCGCGGTTTACTAAAGAAAGTGAGTGAAAGACGTAAATTACTGAAATATTTGCAGAAAGAAAGCGCTGAACAGTTCAAGGAATTGGCTGAAAAACTGAAATTAAAGATCGCCCAGAAATTAGTTGAAGAGGATGAAGAAGAAAAAAAGAAAGAAAAAAAGTATATTGAAGTTGAAGAAGGCGAGGAAATTAAAGAAGACGTCGTTGAAGAAGACAAATAATCATCAAAAAGAGAGAAAAATAATCATTATATGATAAAACATACGGAACAAAGAGTCGGAATTCTGGTAGATGTGTCAAACATGTATCATTCGGCGAAAAATCTGTATAATAAGAAAGCCAATTTTAAAGAAATATTAGCCAAAGCAGTGGCCGACCGGAAGCTCATCCGGGCCACTGCTTATGCTATCCGGACAGAAAATAAAGAAGAGGCTCCATTTATCGAGGCTCTCGGCCAGCAAGGCTTCGAGGTTAAAGTTAAGGACCTGCAAATCTTTGCCGGTGGCGCCAAAAAAGGCGACTGGGATGTGGGTATCGCGATTGATGCCATTAAATTAGCCGATAAGCTCGACGTTATCGTGATCGTTTCGGGCGACGGCGATTATTTACCCCTAGTCTCTTATTTGCAGAATAATAAGGGTTGTTTGGTTGAAATTATGGCTTTCCGGAAAACCTGTTCTTCAAAATTGATTGAAGAAGCGGATGATTTTACCGATTTAAGCGCGAACAAAAAATTCCTCCTTTATCGCTAATGGTAGAGGGGGCGTTTGTTTATATAAATTAGAAATTAAGAAAAATAATCAGCTTGACCGTTAAATAGATAGTGCTGTATCTCCATACAGTCCTGTAATTTAGCGGCCAGGCCAAAAAAAACATGAAAAAAGTATTTACCGGAGAGTGGCTAGGCCGCCCTCTCACTATTACTACAGGGCATATCGCCCTGCAGGCCGATGCTGCAGTCTGGGTCCAATATGGCGAGACTGTAGTTCAAGCTACTGTCGTCCAGTCCAAGACTGAACGGGACGGCATCGATTTCTTCCCGTTAATGGTGGATTTCGAGGAAAAATTATATGCTGCTGGTATTATCAAAGGATCCCAGTGGATTAAGCGTGAAGGCCGTCCAACTGACCAATCAATCCTGACTGGCCGGATGATTGACCGCACTATCCGCCCTTTATTTGAAACTGAGGACAAGCGCGATATCCAGGTTATTATCACGACTTTAGCTGTCGATCAAGAAAATGACTATGATATTGTGGCTTTAATTGCCGCTTCCGCTGTCTTATCTATCTCCGGCCTGAAATGGCACGGACCGATTGGCGGTATTCGTGTCGGCATGATTGAAGGTGAATTCGTTTTCAACCCGACTTATGAAGAACAAGCTAAGAGCACTCTCGATTTAATTGTCGCCGGCACAACCGGCCAGGTGATCATGCTTGAAGCGGGCGCCAATGAAGTTCCAGAAGATGTGATGTTAAAGGCGATTCTCGCCGGCCGCGACCAGATGCAGGGTGCTATTGATTTAATTAATGAGTTAAAAGCCAATGTCACCCCGAAAAAAATCGCCGGTGATAACAAGAAGGCTGGCACTCCGGAAGAAATGCAGGCCGCAACCGATAAACAGGCCTTATTGGAAATTGGAGCTGCCTGGTTAAAGGAAAACATTAAACAAACTTTATTCGATAAGAATTATTATACCAAAGGCGAAAGAAAGTTGGCCGTCGGCGCTATTAAAGAAGGCTTGGAAGCATATTTGATTTCCCAGGGCTTAGCTGGCGACAAGCGCGGCTTTATCATTAAGAAACTCGTCGAGAAAATGATTGATACGGAAATTACCGAAGCTATTCTTAAAGATAAGCACCGTGTTGATGGCCGCGCCATTGATGAAATCCGCAACCTAACCGCTGAAGTAGCTATTCTGCCTCGTGATCATGGCACCTCCCTTTTCTCTAGAGGCGAGACTCAAGTCATGTCTATCCTGACTTTAGGCGCTCCCGGCTTAGAACAATCTTTGGAAGGCTTAGAAGGCAAAAGCAAGAAGAGATACATGCATCATTATAACTTCCCGCCATACTCAGTCGGTGAAGCTTCCCCGCTACGCGGTACCGGCAGACGTGAAGTCGGTCACGGCGCTTTAGCTGAAAAGGCTTTGATGCCAGTCATCCCTACAAAAGAAGAATTCCCTTACACTGTCCGCGTTGTCAGCGAAACCATGGGCTCAAACGGCTCATCTTCCATGGCTTCCACTTGTGCTTCAACCTTAGCCTTAATGGACGCTGGCGTCCCAATTAAGCGCCCAGTAGTCGGTATCGCCATGGGCTTAGCGTCTAACAAAGATATGAGTGAGTGGACTGTCTTAACCGACATCCAGGACTTAGAAGATGGTGAAGGTGGCATGGACTTCAAAATTACCGGTACTGAACTCGGTTTAACCGCTATTCAGTTAGACACTAAAACTACTGGCTTAAATGATGCTATCATTGCTCAGACCTTGACTCAGGGACGCGCCGCTTTAAACCAGATTCTTGGCGTCCTGAAATCAGCCATTGCTGAACCCCGCGCTGAATTATCAAAATACGCCCCACGTCTTATCAGCTTCAGTATTGATCCTGAGAAGATCGGCGCCATCATTGGTCCCGGTGGCAAAATCATTAACAAGATTATTGATGAAACTGGCGTCAGCATCGACATTGAAGATTCCGGCTTAGTGATGATCTGCGGCACTGATGCCGCTATGGTTGATGAAGCCGTCAGACAGGTCAAAGAAATTGTGCATGTCTTCGCAGCTGGTGAGATTGTTAAAGGCAAAGTCGTCCGTATTTTGGACTTCGGCGCTTTCGTCTCTCTTAATGCTAGTCAGGACGGCATGGTCCATGTCTCAGAACTCGCTCCTTACCGCGTTGAAAAACCTTCAGACTTCCTGACCGTCGGCGATATCGTCAGCGTCAAGATCAAGGAAATCGACGACCAGGGCCGCGTTAACCTGACCATGAAGGGATTAGAGGATAATGCCCCTCTCTGGGTAGCCGAAAAGGGTAAATCCACAGGCACTTCCTTCGGCGGAGGTACATCCCGGCCAAGTTTCGGCGGTAATCGCCGTCCGAGCGGTCCAGCCCGACCGAGCCGCTTCTAAGCGACCGGTTAAACTCTGGATATTGACTTTTATTTAAGAATAAGTTATTATTTTCCCATAAAAATAATACCGAAAAAAAATCTTATGTTAGCAATTAAATTAGCAAAAACTGGCAAGACCAACAAAAAAATGTTCCGGGTGATCATTTCTGAAAAAGGACGTGATCCATATGGTGATGTTTTAGAAATCTTAGGTTCCTATAACCCTCACTCCAAGGACTTAGCTGTCAAAGCTGACCGTATCAAGTACTGGTTGTCTAAAGGCGCTCAGATGACTGATACCATTAATAACCTTTTAGTTGAAAAGAAAATTATTGATGGCGCTAAGACTTCCGCTTCTAAAGCTAAGAAGACCAGCGAAAAACGTTTAGGCCAATTAAAAGCGAAAGCTGAAAAGAAGTCTGCTCGTGAAGCTGCTCCAGTAGTTGAAGAAGTTGCGAAGGTAGAAGAAGAAGTTGTAGCCGAGGCTCCGACTGAGGAAGTAAAAGCTGAATAATACCAGCAAAAAATTGTAAATTGACAGGATACCTGATAATGATATAATTGATGTTATAAGGCTGCTGATGTGGCAGTTATTTAATAAAAATTCTTTCAGTTTAAACGGACGTGAGTCTGAAGAAATTCGAAAGACGAATGAAAACTATGGAAGACAAACAGTTCCTGGAAATGGTGGTAAAAGCCATTGTCGCTAATCCTAACGACGTAGTCGTAGACCGGACTATCGATGAAAGAGGTGTCTTATTGACCCTCAAGACTAACCCGGCTGACATGGGTTACGTTATCGGACGCAAAGGTCAGACCGCACAGTCAATCCGCACCCTGCTCAAAATCATCGGTGCTAAGAATAACTCTCGCGTTAACTTGAAGATCTATGACCCTGAGGGTCCGGCCCGTCACGAAGCTCGTGAATCTCACGAAGCTGTCCGCGACACTAGCCGCGACGATATTGATATGTCTGCTATTGATGATTTAAACATCTAATCTTTAGAAGATAAAATAAACAGAAAGGCCCGCAAGGGCTTTTTTGTTATATATGGGCATATTTATGATAAACGAACACAGTGTTAAGCAATAAAAAAGGACAATCGATTGATTGTCCTAGTTCTAAAAAGCTTAAAGAAAAATTGTTTTACACTTATTCCAAATCCTTGGCACAGAAATTAAAATCCGGATGAGCCTCTAATACTATAGAAGCCTGATGACAACCGTCATACCATCCCGGCAATTCAGGTGCATCCAAAAATGTCAGTTTTGGAATATTTTGATAGTTAGAGACATCTGACTGATCCACAATGTAGGGGATTTTTCCGTATTGACTTTCGTTGTTTTTCATTCTAATCAGATAGTAGGTATCTTTTACAAGAGACTTACCATACTGAAAGTTTTCTTCATAGTCTGTCAGAATCTTAATGACTTCCCAATCTGATGTAACCGGAAAGATAAATGTGCCTTCCATTTCTATTACTTCAACAGGTGTAATTTTTTTAACAGGAACCTCGCGAGCCTTTCTTTCTTCCAGGACTATTCCATTAACTGTTTTTCTTTTCCTGGGACGCATTATCTCAATACGTTTCTCACCAGTCAAGGTGACCGTGAACCAATTATTTGAAGCCTCATTCCAGAACATTTCCGATGTTCTTCTTAATAGAATACCATTTTGGAAAAAACCATAATCACTGCCTTGTTTAACGAGCAATCTTCCGCTCCTGGTCTTAATAACTAATGCTTTCATTTCTCTAAATTTATTTGTTTGGCCTACTCTTTTTGTCTGATAGATTTTCGGCTGACTCTATTAATTTTTAAATGATCTGGGTTTATTATAACATAAGATAGCATATTTGTCAATCAGGACTTAGTTTTATCACAAGCTCATAAACATGATTATATAGATTATTTGCTTAATATTAGATAATATGTTATTAATCATAAAGTAAAACGTTTATATAGACAGCATCAAAACTGCCTAGAACCATTGTTATCACGCCGAGCAATGCTATAATTACTATATTCGGCTTAAATTTAAGGCTTTATACGCAAATGTACTGAACTAAACATATGAAATTCCATCTCTTAACCATCTTCCCTGGCATCTTCGACTCTTATCTCAATGAGAGTATTTTAAAGCGGGCCCGAGAAAAAAAAGCGGCCAGCTTTAAAATTCACAATCTGCGCGATTGGACGACCGATAACCATAAAACTGTCGATGACACGCCCTATGGCGGCGGCGCGGGCATGCTGATGAAAATTGAGCCACTCTATAAAGCCCTGGAGGCTATCAAGAAAACAAATAAGAAAGTTAATCCGAAGAAACGAAAGGTTCTCTTGATGTCTGCCAGCGGCCAAAAATGGAACCAAGCCCTAGCTCAGAAGTATTCCAAGCTGGATGAGGTCATCTTCGTCTGTGGCCGCTATGAGGGTGTTGACGCCCGCATCAAGAAGTTTATTGACGAAGAGATATCAATCGGCGACTATGTGCTAACCGGCGGCGAATTACCGGCCCTAACAATCATTGACTCCATTACTCGCCTCCTGCCTGGAGTTCTAGGTAATAAGCAAAGTATCATTGAGGAATCACATTCAGAAACTGGTGTTTTAGAATATCCACAATATACCCGTCCTGAAATATTTATCGCCAACAAGAAAAAATATCCGGTACCAAAAGTCCTCCTCTCTGGAGATCATAAGAAGATAAAAGAATGGCGGGAGGGAGAGATGAAGAAGCAATAATGCCCATATATAAAAGGCTTTAAGCAATTAGAGTCTTTTTTAATACTTGACTTATTATAAGATTAATTGTATTATTTCATTAGAACTTTATAAAAATATAGAATCATGGATGAAAAAACTCAGGCCAGAAAAGAAGTAGAAGAAATGGCCACAGAAATTCTGCAAACTGCAAATTTCTACAGCGAAGCCATGAAAGGCTTAAAACAAATAGGGCTAACTGAGATTGAACTGAACTTCAATGAAGCCTACCCAACCAAGAGTACGGGCAGCGCTATGTGTGACGGAGTACTTATCATGTTTTAATAACAGCATCAAATTGACCATCTTTAATAAAAAGATGGTTTTTTTATTTCACAACTTTCCAACCTTTTTCAGTTCTCGCCAGTCTCCCCTCTAAGGAGAAGCCAGCCGCCTTCTTATGTCCGCCACCGCCAAAACCTCTGGCAATCGCCTCAACATCGGCCCCGTCATCATTAGCCCGCAAACTACACTTGACCCGGCCGCCTTCCTCGCGCATCAAAAGCGCGACTTTAACATCCGCCAAGCGGCTAAGAAATGAAACAATATCGCCGAAAATATCCAAACCCAAATCAGTGTCTTCACTGACTAGCTCCTCCAAATCAGAAACAGATAATCCAGAAGAGGCGAGTCCTGTCTCGGTATTAAAATGCATATTCTCCATCGCCCGACCCCAAACTTTCAACGAGCCAAAGCTCTTGTTATTGACCGTGTGGCTGATAATTTTCGGAATGGAGGCGCCGCGCAAAAGCATTTCTGAAGAAACAGCAATCGCCTCTTTGGAAGAATTGGCGTGCATGAAATGCCCGGTATCAGTCATTAAACCGATAAGAATGCAATTCGCTAGCTCCTTCGTGATTTCCAGGTTATTGGCTTTCAAGAAATGATAGATGATTTCTGTTGTCGAGGCTTTCTCCGGCAGACGAATTTCTAAGTCAGCATAGGCCTCCTGGGGTTGGTGGTGGTCAAATTCCATGATAAACGGACGCTTAATCAACCTCCCTTCATTATTATCCTTAATCATCTTTCTCAGTCCAGATTCTAAACCAGTCCGCGCAATCGAGCCGCAATCCAGGATAATAATAGTGTCAAATAATTCCAAGTTCTCAGGTAGCTCGGAAAAAACCAGAGCTTCATTCGGAATAAAGGCGTAGGCACCAACTGGCTTCTTATCGGCATAGGCCGAAATATCCAAACTGAGCGGTCGCGCCACTTCAATCATCGCACCGATTGAAGACAGAGCGTCAGCATCCGGAGAAACATGGCTCACGATTAAAAGCCGCCGGGACGAGCGGATTTTTTCGTAAGCAAATTGAAACTTTTCTGTTAAATTCATAATCAATTATCCTAGCTGATTTAACAAAAAAAGTCCAGACTAGCTGGACTTCTTATTTAACCGCCAATATAGTTTACATTCCCGGTCGCTCGTCATCATTATCTTCATTATCCTCTTCATCAATACCGGCAATTAATCTTTCAATTTTACTCGCTTCCCTTTCGGTGGCATCAAATTCCCAGACGAATTTCGGCAAGCGGCGCAGCTTCACCCGCTGGCGCAAAAGACCGACAATCTGACCGGATTCTGACCTTAACTTGCGCAAAGCAGTCCCAGCTAAGTTGTCTGGTAAAACAGAAACGCCAATCCGAGCCTGCTTCAAGTCTTCGCTACACTCGACGTAAGTGACGGTAATTAAAGCGTTCGGCAAACCAACCTCTCGGTTAATCACCGCGGCTAGTTCTTCTCTCAGCATTTCGTTTAAACGTGGAACTTTAGACATAGTTTATATTTTATCGACTACGCGCTCTTCTTGATAGACATACAAGATGTCGCCCTCAACGATGAGCGGCTTGCCTTCATACTTAATGCCGGCTTCCGTGTCCTGCTCAACCATATCCACATCTTGTTTACCGGACTGCAACCGGGTCAGCTTGCCGGAGACGATAAAATCATCGCCGCGCTTCACCGCCACCAAGCTATTATTTTTCAAAATTCCGTCGAGAACTTTGCCGCCGACAATCTGACTATTACTTTCGGTTCTGAAGACAGCGAGCACTTTCAAGCGGCCCAAATCAATGCGGTTGATTTCCGGCTTAACGAGTAATTGCATTTCATCTTTAATGTATTTAATCAGGTCGTAAATAATGGAAAAAATCTTGACGGTCACTTGCTTTTCGCGAACGAGATTTTCCATCGCTGGAGACATACGGACATTAAAGCCGAGCACTTTAGCGCCGGCGTCTTCGGCGCGCTTAACATCACCTTCAGTAATATAGCCCAAGCCCTTACTAATAACCTTAACCTTAACTTTTTCATTATTCAACTTCATCAAAGACTCTTCAATCGCTTCAGCTGATCCTAAAAAATCAGTCTTAATCACCACGTTAACTTTCGGAATTTTATCTTCGCCGGCTTCCTCGCCTGCCACTAAGAAGTTATCAGCATTCTGAGAATTGGATTTTATTTTTCTAATTTTCACCTTCTCGCCTTCGCCGACATTTAAGATATCGCCGACAGCTGGAGAAATCTTCAGGCCTAATATTTTAACCGGGCTAGACGGGCCAGCTTCCTTAACTTCTTCGCCTTTATAATTTTTTAAAGATTTAACTTTGCCATAGACAACTTCATTAAAGCAAAGCTGATCGCCGACTCGTAAGGTCCCATTCTGAACAAGAATAGTAGCTAAAGGACCAGCGGCTTTATCCACGTTTGATTCAATTACTGTGCCCGCCGCCTCAGTATTCGGGTTGGCCTTTAAAGCTACGCCTTCAGTTTCCGCTACCAATAGAACCATGTCTAATAATTCTTCAATACCAGTCCCTTCTTTAGCAGAAATCGGCGAGCAGATAGTCTTGCCGCCCCAATCTTCCGGAGTAATATTTAATTGAGTTGATAATTCCTGTTTAACACGATTAACATCGGCCGCCGGCTTATCGATTTTATTAATAGCCACTAAGAATGGGATCTTAGCCGCCTCAATAATGCGATAGGCTTCCACGGTCTGCGGTTTCACACCGTCATCAGCTGCTACCACAAGAATAGCAATATCAGCCACCTTGGCGCCGCGACTACGCATAGCGGTAAAAGCTTCGTGCCCCGGAGTATCAATAAAAGTTAAAGTCCGATTTTTGCGGATGATCTGATAAGCACCAATATGCTGAGTAATGCCACCAGCTTCGCCGGCAACTACGTCAGTACTGCGGATAGAATCTAATAATTTAGTCTTACCGTGATCGACGTGACCCATGACAACGATGACTGGCGGACGATCTTGCATGTCTGCTTCTTTTTCACCCGCTAAAATATTTTCCAACTTCTTATCCTCCTTATCATTTTCTTCAACCTTAGCCTCGGCTAGCTGAACATCTAAATTTAAATTTTCCCCAATAATAGAAGCAGTGTCAAAATCAATCTTTTCGTTAATGGAAGTAAAAACGCCGTTTTTCATCAGTTCTGCTAAAACGCGGTTAACTGGGATGCCGGCTAATTCTGCATAAGCACGAACAGTGATAACCCTTGGAACAGAGATTGTCTTCTTCTCTTTCGGTAAAACCTCGTCCTGCTTTTTCATAGCCGCTGCCATTTTTTTCTGTTCCCATTGACGGCGCAAGAACGGCCATTCCTTAATAATCTTCTTGGCGGTATTATTATCAACCTTAATGGCCTTTTGGCCAATGGCAAAACCGAGCTGAGGCAGCAAATCGCGCAGTTCTTGAGGGGGGATTCGTAAAATTCTGGCTAATTCGGTTATGTTCATGGTCTTTTTATTAAAAGTTTACTTATTCTTTAAGATTACGGTGTTTTTCGTCTTTAGTCAACCAGAATTTGACAAATATAATATAATGTGACAATATTTCAACATTAAGACAAGTCAGCTTGCTCTTTCACAATCAAATACCTATATAGAACATGAAAAAATTATTTAGACTTTGGATTGCCTTTATCATTGCAATTTCTCTGGGGATGATGCTTTTAGCCTCTGCTTGCGAACTACAATTAGTTGAGAATCTTGAACCGCTAGACACTATTACTAATTCCCATCAAGACTCAGTTATCACCGCTTCTAATCCGATAGTCATTCTAGATGGCGCCAATGCGATAACGGATTGCGAAGCTCTATTAAAAGCAGCGGTAACCCCTAATGACAAAGCTGTTAAGGTCTGGTTTGAATTATCACGGGCCGATAGTATTCAATGGGAAAAGCATAACCTGGATTCGACCTATAGTGGCCGTCAAAGTGTGCGCATTACCATTAAGATCAAAGAATTACAGCCCGAGACCAAGTATTTAGCCGCTATCAAGGCCAAAAACTCGACCGGAGAAACAATCGGAGCCAACATTGAGTTCACCACTCTAAAAGCTCCCTAAAAAAATCATTTACGTCACCAAGAGATGCTCTCCAAGCATCTCTTTTTTATTACTCAGTTAAATCTGCCGGAGCCGCCCCAGCTCTTCCCAAATCTTAAAAATAGTGCTAAAGTGAACCTGTAATTAACATTATTATTAATTAGTTCTGTTTTTAGAAGTTGTTGAAAGAATTAACCCCTGGAATCTAGCCCTAAAATTATTTTTGAGTGTCACATCATTTATGTTTAACCTGGTTTTTAATCTAAAATTAGCTAAAAATCAAGCGAGTAGCTACTCGCCTCTAAAATAAGCTGCATTTCAGCCCTGAGGTTGCAATATTTTCAATAATTAAATAGGCCCTAAAACCACCACCGAACTTCTAAAGACAGCCGCCCTTATATGGAATATTTGAACTATGTCTTGTATGTAGTCTTTATTGCGGGTGGTTTTTTAGTTGGCTATCTTTTCTACAAAAAGTCTGCCAATTCCAAAATCAGTAATGCCGCCGATAAAGCCGACAAGCTCATCAACGAAGCAAAAACCAAGGAAAAAGACCTGCTTTTAAAGGCCCAAGACAAAGCCTTGAAAATTATCGACGAAGCTAAGCGTGAAGAAATAACCCGTCGCAATGAGATTAACGATCTTCAAAAAAGACTCGAGCAGAGAGAAACCTCTTTCTCTCAGAAGCTTTTAGACCTGCAAGAAAAACAGCAAAAGCTGTTTGACAAAGTCAACGAGGTTCAAGAGATCAAAGAGAGAATTAAGAATATTAAAGTCGAGCAGGAAGCCAAGCTCGAAAGCGTCTCCCGATTAACTCAAGCTGAAGCCAAAGAGATTCTGATGAAAAATATTGAAGCTAATAGTACCGAGGACTTAATGGTCCGGGTCAATAAGCTTGATAATTTTGCTGAAGAAACTTTAAATGATAAGGCTAAAGATATCATGGCTCTGGCTATGCAGCGGATGGTATCAAATTACACCGTTGAACTCACCACCACTTCTGTAGAATTGCCTAACGATGAAATGAAGGGCCGCATTATCGGCCGCGAAGGCCGAAATATCAAGGCTATCGAAAACATGACCGGCGTAGAAATCATCGTTGATGATACCCCGAACGCCATCACAGTTTCCGGTTTCTCCTTAATCCGCCGTCATATCGCTAAGAAAACTTTAGAATATTTAATTAAGGACGGTCGCATCCATCCGACCAAGATTGAAGATGCTGTCGAAAACGCCAAGAAAGATATTGCTATTGATATCAAGAAAGCTGGCGAAGAAGCAATGTATGAAGTCGGCGTGGCCGGCTTTGATCCGAAGCTGGTCCAAATCTTGGGCCGCTTAAAATACCGCACCAGCTATGGCCAAAACGCTTTAAAGCATTCTATTGAAGTCGCCCATTTAGCTGCTATGTTAGCTGAAGAATTAGGCGCTGACGTCACTTTAGCCAAGAAAGGCGGCTTATTACACGATATCGGCAAAGCCGTCGATCACGAGGTTCAAGGAAATCATACCGAGATTGGTCGCGATATTGCCAAGAAATTCAATTTACCTGCCGAAATCATCGCTCCAATTGCCACCCATCACGATGATAAACCGGCCACCCTTATTTCTGTTATCGTTAAAGTCGCCGACGCCATCTCCTCTGCCCGTCCAGGAGCCCGCAAAGATAATTACGAAAATTACTTACAACGCTTAGAGGAACTCGAGAAAATCGCCATGACTTTCGATGGTATTGAGAAAGTTTATGCCATTCAGGCCGGCCGCGAAGTGCGCGTTTTTGTCCAACCTGACCAGGTCGACGATTTCAAGGCTCACAATTTGGCTAGAGATATTGCAAAAAAGATAGAAAGTGAGTTAAAATACCCAGGGGAGATTAAGGTTAATGTTATCCGGGAAATGAGGGTGACCGAATATGCCCGCTAACAAGTAAAAAAGCCTTTAAAAAGCCCATTATTTGCGTAATCGAGCTTAAAAATTAAGCTAAAACAAAAATATGAACAAGGCACAACTAATCGACAAAATTCATCATGATGTCGAGGGCCTCAACAAAAAGCAAGCGGAAAAGATGTTAGACGTCTTGACCGGCACAATTGTGGAAGAATTAAAAAATGACCGCGAAGTGACCATCGCCGGTTTCGGAACTTTCTTGTCCCGGGTCCGCTATGCTCGAGGCGGCGTTAATCCACAAAAGCCGAACGAACGAATCACTATTCCGGCCGTTAAAGTAGCGAAGTTTAAGACTGGTTATCACCTTAAACAAGCCTTAAAGGGCAATAGATAAAATATAATACCTGGAGCATTCCTTAGGAAATTTGCATCCTGACCGCTAGGGTATTATTATTAGCGCTCGTAGCTCAACTGGATAGAGTACTTGGCTTCGGACCAAGGGGTTACAGGTTCAAATCCTGTCGGGCGCACACACCGGATTAAATCCGGTATTTGGCTGGGTAGCTCAGCTGGTTAGAGCGTAGCACTC
>VFKX01000097.1 GCA_009885285.1 Candidatus Falkowiibacteriota bacterium | reverse complement strand
GGGGGAATTCGACTCCTGTTGGAGTCAATTTTTTCTTTTCCTCTGGCTACTTAGATGTTTCAGTTCACCAGGTTATCCTCATACAACTATGTATTCAGATCGCTGTTATACGAGTTTGTCGTATAAGGTTTCCCCATTCGGAGATCTGCGGGTCAAAGGTTGCTTGCCACCTCACCGCAGCTTATCGCAGGCTGCTACGTCCTTCATCGTCTTCTTATGTCAAGGCATCCACCGTATACTCTTACTGAGATTTTCCCACGCTTTTATCTTTAAGACAGAGTCTTAATGATGAAAACGCGTTTTAGATATCTTACACAGCCCCTTGCTCTCGGACGAAAGATTGAGATCAAGGGATAAGATACTAACTATATTTTCAATTTGTTTGATGTCTTTTACTCTAACATGAATTGTTAATGGACGAATTGAGAGGGCGCAAAAAAACCGCTTTCGGCGGTTCTAAGTAATCACAAATAGCTGATTATTTAGAATCGCTTATTAACATGGTTTCTTAACGAAGTGCTCATATTTTTTTCTACTTTTTATACCCTTTCAAAACTGTAAGTTATTATAGCCTTTTTAAAAATAATGTCAATAGGGCAAAACCCCTGGAAAAATGGGCTTAAAATGGGCCCTATTCATCCAATAATCGGGTATCTTCCATTTGGCTGACAGCACTGTCCCGAGTTATCTCCCCCGCCTGATACAATTGGGATAAATGCCGGTCAAGCGTTACCATGCCGATATTGGAGTTAGTTTCGATAGTACTCTTAATCTGAGCCATCTTACCCTCGCGGATAAGATTAGCCACCGCTTCATTATTTAAAAGGATTTCCCGAGCAGCGACTCGCCCGCCCTTAATCCGAGGCAAAAGGCGCTGCGAAATAACCGCAGTCAAAACTGAGGATAGCTGTGACTTGATCTGGCCTTGCTGGTAGGGAGGAAAAATATCAATAATACGGTCGATAGTTTGAGCGGCACTATAAGTATGTAAGGTAGCTAAAACCAAGTGCCCGGTCTCCGCCAAGGTCACGGCCGTGGAAATTGTCTCTAAATCGCGCATTTCGCCGACCATGATAACATTTGGGTCCTGGCGCAGCACATGTTTCAAGCCGCTAGCAAAGGTGATCATGTCTGAGCCGAGCTGCCGCTGAGAAATAATGCTCTTATCCGGCTTGAACACAAACTCCATCGGATCTTCTAAAGTAACGATATTGGTGCGGCGATGAGTATTGATATGGTTAATCATGGCTGCTAAGGTCGTAGACTTCCCACAACCAGTCGGTCCAGTGACCAGAATAAAGCCTTGAGACAAGCTCATTAGGTCTTCCACGACTTCCGGCATACCGATTTCCTGGAGACTAGGCAGACTTTCGTCAATAATACGGGCCACAATCTGAATATTCCCTTTAGCATATGCGAAGTTAACTCTGTAACGGAAACCCTCGACTTGATAGCCCAAATCTAGATCGCGGCGGTCCAAAAAACGAACCTTCTGGTCGCGAGTAAGCATCGCTTCCATAAATGACTCCAGGTCAATAGCAGTTAAAGGGTGAAAATTACCATCAAGCACTATCTTATTAATATCAAAAAGCTCCCCATCAATCCTGAATACCGGCGCTTGGCCGAAGGAGAGATGAATGTCAGACGCTTTTTTAGACGTCGCTAACTTGAGTAGATTGTTAATATCCATGGGGCGATGAGATTAAAAAGACTAGCAAATTTACAAATACGAGTGATTTACCAGGCCATTTTTTTTAAACCGTTAGCAGCGGCATCAACCTGAGCTTCTTGCTTAGAAGACCCGATACCGGTCGCAATCATTTCTTCTTCAAGATATAAACCGACAGTAAAAATTTTGGCATGGTCAGGTCCCTTCTCTTCTAAGATTTCGTAATGAGGCGTTATTCCCTTATGCTCTTGGGCTTTTTCTTGGAAAGTTGATTTTGGGTCCAGATAAGTCTGATTTCTTAAAATATCATCAAGTTTGGAAACAACATTTTTTAAAATAAATTTCTTGGCCACTTCAATACCTTGGTCAAGATACATGGCACCGATAATGGCTTCAACGGCATTAGCCAGGATGAACTGGCGGGATTTCTTATTCTTATCACGCGATTCACCTTTAGAAAGATAGAGATAGTCCTCGATACCTAACTCAGCGGCCACTTCGTAAAGCATTTTGGCGTTGACAAGCGAAGCGCGCCAATTCGTCAGGTCTCCCTCCGGAGTATCGGCAAAGCTCAAATATAAATATTCGGTCACGACGATTTCTAAAACAGCGTCGCCTAAAAATTCTAAGCGCTCATTATGCCCCATCTTAAAATCAGGGTGCTCGTTAAGATAAGAGCGGTGTACTAAAGCCTGTTTCAAAAAACTGTCATCTTTAAAGATAACCCCAAGCTTTTTCTCCAGTTTCAATAAATCATTAGTAGTCATAACCACAAAACAGACGCCTAAGAAATAGCGGCGTCTGTATCTTCGCTTTTATTAGATTCTTCTTCCAGCTTAGCCGCCTCAGCCTCCTCTTTATTATCCCGTTTCTGGATTTCCGGCTCGTCATTATAAAGAGCGCCGAGCACGCCGTTAACGAATTTTCCCGAGGCATCGCCGCCGAAACTCTTAGCCACTTCAATTGCTTCATTAATCGCTACCCGAGGTGGAATTTCCGAATGAAGTAATTCAAAGATACCGAGGCGCAAAATATTTCGGTCAATAGTGGTAATCTGATCTAACGGCCATTCAGTCGCGTATTTGATGATTAACTGATTGATTTCGGCCTGATTGTCCTTAACGCCAATAACCAGATTCTTCACGAAGCCGCCGTCATCAAAATTCGGAGCGAAATTAGCAAAATTATTCGCAATCAAGCGTTCAATGTCGCCATCTTTTTGACCATTAAAATCCCAAGCAAACAAAGTTTGCAGAGCGATTGTCCGAGCTAAGTGCCGGTTAGACATAATTATTTTTTCTTAGGGGCCGCCTTAACTTTAACTGTGCGGATTTCCTTGCCTTTGTAAGTTCCACACAGAGCGCAAGCAGTATGAGGCTTAACAGCCTTACCACATTTCGGGCACTTGTTCAGAACGATTTTTTTAAGAGCTAAATGCGCGCGGCCTTTATGGGTCGCGGCATGGGTCTTTTGTTTCTTAGGATTAGCCATATTTTTTTAATTACTTTTATAATATTCTAGCTATTGTCAGTATAACTTAAAACCAGTATTAGTCAAATTACAGGGCCGGTTTCGGCCCGACAATCGACTCAAACTCCTCTTTTTCAATGGTTTCTTTGGCCATTAAGACGGCCACAATCTTTTCTAGGCTCGCCTTTTCTTTGTTAATGATAGCACTAGCCTTAGCTTCTCCTTGAGCCATAAAACCGGAGATTTCTTCGTCAATTTTTTCCGCTACCTTTTCACTATAATCGCGCTGTTCATGGATTTCTCTCCCCAAAAAGATCATCTCTTCTTTCTCGCCATAAGTACGCGGACCAAGATTATCACTCATGCCATAGTCAGTCACCAAGCTACGAGCTACAGCCGTCGCCCTTCTTAAATCAGAAGTGGCTCCAGTCGTCACTTCGCCGAAAATTGTCTTTTCAACCAGGTGGCCGGCCAGTAATACAGCAATTTCTGAGATAAATTCGCTCTTAGCGTGCATATGACGGTCTTCTGACGGGACTTTCAAGGTATAGCCGCCGGCATTACCGCGAGAAATAATGGAAATCTTATGAACTGGATCAGCGTCAGGCAAGAAATGCGCGACTAGAGCGTGTCCGGCTTCATGATAAGCTGTAATCTTCTTTTCCTTATCAGTAATCACTCGACTTCGGCGCTCTGGACCAATCATCACTTTCTCAATCGCTTCAAATAAGTCCTCATTTCTAATCTCTTTCTGATTATTGCGAGCCGCCAGAATTGCCGCTTCATTTAAGATATTAGCTAAATCAGCTCCGGAAAAACCGGATGTTCGCTCAGCAATCACTCTTAAGTTAGCATCTTTAGCTAATGGTTTCTTCTGAGAATGGACAATTAGAATAGCTTCTCGATCCTTTAAATCAGGCAAGTCAATGGTCACCCGACGATCAAAGCGACCCGGGCGCAATAAAGCCGGATCAAGAACGTCGGGGCGGTTAGTGGCGGCGACGACAATAATATTCTGAGTAGCTTCAAAGCCGTCCATTTCCACGAGTATCTGATTTAATGTCTGTTCCCGCTCATCATGACTGCCGCCCATACCCGATCCTCTTTTGCGGCCGACAGCGTCAATTTCATCGATAAAGATAATGCAGGGCGCACTTTTTTTGGCTTTTTCAAATAAAGACCGGACTCGGGAAGCACCGACACCGACAAACATTTCCACGAATTCTGAACCAGACATATGGAAAAACGGCACCTGAGCTTCACCGGCAACGGACCGGGCCAGCAAGGTCTTACCTGTCCCCGGAGCGCCTAGTAATAAAACGCCGCGCGGGATTTTCGCACCGAGCTCATGAAATTTTTTCGGGAACTTCAGGAATTCAACAATCTCTTTCAATTCTTCCTTCGCTTCTTTAGCTCCGGCTACGTCCTTAAAAGTAGCCCGATGTTTCTCATCCGGCTTAAAATCTTTACCAATATTTTGTCCGAAACTCATGGCCCGAGAATTTGCCCCTTGCACACCACGGAGCATGAAAAACAAGAAACCGCCGATTAGCAATAACGGCAAAACGATAGGCAGAATATTAACGAGCCAATAATCCCAGCCGCTCGGTTCCTTGACGGAAATTTTGACTGCTGCCAATTTGGCCGGCTCAACTTTAAAGTTACTCAAGAGAGTAGATAGAGATTCAGACGGTTCCTTCAGGATAGTTTCCGTCTGATTATCTTTTAGGGTAACGGCAATCTTATCGCCTGTCACCACAATTTCTGAAACTGCATCGGCATTAATCTGACTGATCAGCGCTTCAATTCCAACTATCGCCGGCTTCTTATCGTCACCAGCCAAAGAACTGAAAATGCCTGCGACTATTAAGAAAACTAAAAAGAATAATAAAAAATTTTTAATCAATTTTTTCATGTTGGTGATAAATTAATACCTGCTAGTTATAATATATATTCTAACGGAAAGAGCTACGTTTGTCTATATAAAAACGCCCGCTTTCGCGGGCATTTTTATGATTCTTACTTAGCTTTTTTAGTGGCCTTAGCCTTCTTTTCTTCTTTTTCTTCAGTCTCAACAGATTCAGTCGCTTCATCTTTTTCAACCTTTTCTTTCTTTACTTTAACTGGCTTTTCAGCCTTCTCGTTCTTAGAGTCGGCGCTAGCCAACTTCAGGCCTAAGCGATGCTCACTCGGAGAAATGCTAACGATTTCAAAATCTTTAACTTCATTCATCTGGAATAAGTCAGTAATTTTATCCTTACTGTCCAGATTTAATTGACTGACATGAGCTAAGCCGTGGATTTCGTCATCAAGCTTAACGAATAAGCCGAATGGATTAATCTTCAGGATAGTTCCTGGAACTACTTGGCCGATCTGGTACTTAGCACTAGCTTCCATCCAAGGATCACGCAATAATTTCTTTGCGCTTAAGAAGACCTTGGCACCGTCGATAGAAATGATTTCTGCCTTGATCTTATCGCCAACCTTATACATTTCGCTCGGAGAATCAATTCTCTGCCAAGCTAATTCAGAAATATGGATCAAGCCTTCAATATTTTCACCGAAGGAAACAAAGACGCCAAAATTAGTGATGGCAGTGATGCGGCCTTCAACGCCCATGCCGATTTTATATTTATCCAAAGCTGGTTTCTGCTTCTTGTTCCAAACATCCTTTTCACTGAAGATAATCTTATTATCATCTTCGTTAAGAGTAATAACAGTCACTTCAAATTCCTGACCGACAAAAGACTTTAATTTCTCCAAGATCTTACTCTTATCACCGCCGGAAATACGAGGGTAATTTTCTGGAGCTAATTGGGATACAGGCAAGAAACCGTCAATCTGGCAATAACGGCTCAATAAGCCGCCCTTATTAGCGTCAACAATCTTAACCTTAACAGTAGTTTTATCCTTAAGAGCCTGATGTAATTTAGCCCATGCCTTTTCCTGACCGACGAGACGGAATGATAATTCGAGCTCACCGTTCTCATTCTCAGCATCAATAACAGCCGCTTCAATTTCGTCACCCGGCTTCAGGCTGGCAAATTCTTCGACCTCATTATATAATTCAGGACCGCGAACGATACCCATCAGCACGCCGTCAATATCGAGTTTAACCTCGGCCTTAGAGGCGGCTACGACTACACCCTTAACAATCTCTCCAACTTGAGGGATTTTAGTGGTGTCTTTTTCTAAAAGCTGGGCAAATTCGCTAAGCTCTTCTGTTTTTTTATCTTCCATATAATTTGAGCAAGTTTTTTTACTAATATTAATAAAAAAACCTTGCTTAACCCGGCATGAGAACCGAGCCCCGGGGCCACCTCCAGCTTTACAAGGAAAGCTTTCGAATCCGCAGGTTATCTAATAGGTGAGTATTTAATTTAAGTACTAATAGTTTACAAAAATAGCAGTCGCTTGTCAACCCTGATAGCAAAAGGGCTTGGAATCGCTTCCAAGCTCTTTATCAAGCTATTTGCTATTATTCTTTACCGGCAAGCTAAAGTAGAATGTCGCTCCCTGGCCCTCGGTCGACTCAAACCACATTTTGCCGCCATGAGCGCTGACGATACTCTTAGCAATGTACAAGCCGAGTCCAGTACCTTCAGTCGATTTAGTTAAAATATTCTCTGCTCGGAAGAACTTCTGAAAAACCCTGTCTTGTTGATGTCGCGGAATGCCGAAACCGAAATCTCTGACGAAGAATTCGATGTTATTCTTCTTATCATTGACTCCGATGACAACAGATTTACTGCTTCCCGAGTACTTAATGGCATTGCTTAACAAGTTGGAAAACACTTGATACACCTTGTCCTGATCGAAATCAAAGACCAACTTCTTCGGGCTGCCCGGCTCCAAGATTATCTCCATGCCCCGATTCGGATAATTTCTTAATTGATCCTGAATGACTCCGTTAAGGAGCGCGATAACATCTCCGGACATCTTTTTAAAATTAAACTTATGTCCGGTTTCAATGTGGGAAACATCAAGTAGGTCATTAACTAAGCGAATCATGCGCTCATTGCTATCATACATCTGCTGGATAAAATCAATCTGCTTCTCTGATAATTTTCCAACTTTTTGATCTAGCAGTAATTGGCCGAACCATTTAATACCCGTTAAAGGAGTCCTTAACTGATGCGAAGCGACTGAGATAAATTCTGACTTAACCCTGTCGATCTGCTTAGCGCGACTGACATCACGAATAATCGCAATAATGGCCGGACGGCCCTCAAAGATAATAGCCGAATTATTTGTTTCCACCGGCACATTTTTTTTATTTTTATCAATAATAGCGAGTTCATACCTAGTCTCAACTATCTCGCCATTTACCTGACGTTCGTAATTATCAGCGACCATATCCTTGAATTGCGGCGCCACAAAATCCATCATCTCTTTACCGACAATCTCCTGTGGAGTTAGGTTGGTTAGCAAGCTGGTGGCCGGATTAGCATATTTAATCAAACCATCCTGAACCAGGATGACGGCATCATTACTGTTCTCAACCAAGGCGCTATAGCGTTTTTCCGACTGCAAAATTTTTTCTCCGAGTTCATAATGTTCGGTAACGTCGCGAATATTGCATTGAATGACTTCCTCGCGGTAACCCGGAGCTACGTTGCTAATAATATCTACTCGGATTTCAGCGCCCGTCCTAACTGTGAGTGGAAAATTTTCATAGCGCTCATATTGCTTGATTTTCCATTCTTCAAAAGCGTCCTTTGAACCCACCACCGCTTTCAGAATCGGCACTTCCCAAATTTTCTTACGTAAATATTCTTCCGGACCATAACCCAGTAAGCCAATCAGGTAGTGATTTACTTCCATAATCTCTCCGGTCTTCGCGCTGATAATCAGAATGCCGTCCTTGGCGGTCTCAAAAATACTGCGGTATTTCGATTCTGAGAAAACTAACGCTTCTTGAAATTTCCGGTTATCCATATTAGCTCTGATCTTGCTAACCCCTAAAGAGATATCACCGGCAAACTCATTTAATATTCTGAGATCCTCTTCCCCAAAAGCATTCCTTTCTCCGGAATATATGGTCAGCATACCAAAAACTCGATTATCGTCTTTTAGCGGCAAGGAAATTAATGATTGATACCCCCTCTTAACCGCTTCTTTCCGCCAAGGTGCCATGGCCGGATCGGTCAAGATATTCTTGACGATACTGGGTTTACCGCTGCGAATAGCCGTACCGCTAGGTCCGTGGCCTAATCGACTATCTGCCCAAGAGAATACTGAATCTTTAAGATAATCATCTTCAAGTCCGGCTTGAGCAACCGGGCGTATTGCTTTAGTCTTGTCTACTTCGGCAAAACCGACCCAGGCTAGCTTGTAGCCACCGATGTCGACAATCACACGGCATATTTCTTCAAGCATCCTAGTCTCATCCTTAAACTGAAGTAAGGCTTGATTAGCATTATTAAGCATTTGCAGCGCCTGATTCTTTTTCTGCAAGCGCAGATCAAGTTCCTTGTGCTCTGTAATATCACGGATAGTGCCAATCATCTTAATGGGTTCGTCCTGGCTATTGAATTCGAGTCGTCCCAAACCATGAACCCAGCGAATAACCTTATCAGTTTGCCTGATAATCCGATACTCCTTATCGAAAGGATGGTGCAAACCCAAAACCTCTTCGGTAAAATAGCCATCCATCATTACCCTGTCCCCAGGCAAGATTAAGTCGCTCCAGCCCTTAACTGAGCGGACATATTTGTCGCCGATGCCCATAATTTTATTTAAGGTGGGCGAGCTTGTCCATAATCCAGACAGAATGTCCAGCTCATAATGACCAATGTTCGCAATTATTTCCGCCTGTTCCAGAATGTCTTTATTCTTTTTAAGTTCGTCCTCAGCCTGTTTGCGGTCTGTAATATCGATAGTGTAACCAGCCAACAGCTTTTTAGCACCTTGTTTAAGTGGAAATTTAATAGTCGTATAATTTCGGCCGTTAAAATCCTCATCCAACTTTAATATCTTGCCGCTTGCAACCACGCTCCAATCATCACGAGTCATCTTTGCAGCGAAATCAGCGGGAAATAATTCCTCCATAGTTTTCCCCAGGATATCCACACCATGTTCGCCGAGCATCGCTGAATAATTACTACTAGCCTTAATTACTCGGCTAGACTTCTGGGTCACCTCTTTAATAAACGTATATATCGGAGAGTTACTCATGTATTGAGTTAACAGCTCGTTGCCATCTTTTAAAGCATCTTCGGTTTGCTTGCGGTCAGAAACATCTCGAATACATTCGACTGCTCCGATTAAATTATTGTCTATGTCCAGCAAGGGCGACGCCTTTGCCCAGATGTAACGGCCCTTACCATTATCAAGAGCAGGGGCAAACGTTTCCATCACATAATTGTCTCCCTCTTTCTGCAGAAACGGATACTTAGTCGCAACTTTGTCTTTAGGATCCCAAAAAAGATCCATTAATTGCGGTCGCGCTTCTCCGTAAAAGGGAATGGTATAGGCATGATCATTCTTGCCCAACATTTGACTAGCTGGGATGCCTGTCATTTCTTCCATGGCTTTATTCCACAATATAACTCTCTTATCCTTATCTATTGCTAAAGTTGCGTCCGGATATACTTCAGACAAAGTCAATAATAACCTCTCGCTGCCGCTCAGAGAATTCTCAAGCTGTAGGCGGCGGTTAAATTCTCTGGTCATAGTCGAGTAAAAGAATACTCCAACCACCAAGGTATAGAACCAGCCCTTGGCTACTGACAGGACCACAACTAACTCCGGATTATTGATTAAATCTTTGGAATGCAGTAATTCGTCAGAAAATACAATCCAAAGAGCACTCATCACCATATATACAAAAGTGATACTCAAGGATGTCCGGTTATAATACCGAGAATTAAACCTTTTTTTTGCCATACAAGATATTTAGCCGGACTGATTAGCCAATCCGGCCTGACCATTATTTATTTCTTACGCGCTAGCTTACGAGCCTTATTCTGTTTATTCCTGATCCGATAAAGCCAAATGATAATGAAAATCAAGAACAATAAAGTAATCGTCGTTGTTTGCCAATTCAAATAATTAAAGATCATCACCCAGAAATTCTTTTCTACGGAGAAGGTGCTGACTGTGCTCGGCCTACTCTTAACTTTGGCGTTAGCGTCTAAAGCGATGGCATAAATCGTATGAACTCCAGGAGTAAGTTCGGAGACACTCTGAGAATGGTTAACTTTCCAGTTACCCTCAGCGTCAGTTCGAGCTCGATAGATTAAGGCTTGGTTACTGTGGATGTAGACAACGACGTCAAAGTTAGGCAATGAGGTGCCGCTAAAGCTAAGAATGTCTCCGCTAGCGGTGGCTCCGGCGCCAGTGGCCATAACTTTTGGCACTGGGATGCCAGGCAATTCAGTTGCCTGAGTCGTATCACTGATGAGTATTTCTGACGGCAAGGAAATTATTTCACCGCTCGGGCCGGTTGTGCTGCTTGGACCAGTTGTACCAGTTGTACCAGTTGTACCGGTTGTACCGGTTGTGCCAGGAGTAACTCCAGGAATAGCACCTGAAATTCCAGACGTTGGGGTGACGGCAATGTTAGTAGTCTTGGTAATATTAACGACAGTGACCGCGCTTTGATTACCAGCCGCATCAGTCGCCACTGCCGAGACTACATAAGCGCCGTCACTTAAAGCTAAAGTGCTCGGTAAAATAAAATTCCAAGCGCCATTCTCATCGCTCACTACTATAAACTCACGATCGCCGATTTTAATGGTGATTTGATTATTCGGATCAGCTACGCCGAAAATAGCAGGAGTGGCGTCGGTAATAGAGGTGTTGTTTTGTGGGGTTAAAATAATCGGAGCGAACGGAGCGGAAGAAGTAATATTTAAAGCAACAGCCTCAGAGAATTCGCTCGTGTTATTAGCACTATCAATTGCCTTAACCTGGAAAGAATGGCGGCCATTATCAAGAATGAAATTCTGGCTAAACGTGCCATCGTTGCCGGCCAAGCTATCTAAGCTGGCAAATAGTGCATTGTTATCGTATAACTGAACCCTTGATCTCGGTTCAGCCAGACCAGAAATCAAAATATTATTTTGTCTGGTTGGGGTGCTCAACGGATTTAAGATTGGTTTGACTGGCGGGAATGTATCTTGAATAATGACCGGTGCTCCGGCAGCCGAAGTTACGGTAACAGAGGTGGTTGTTTGGGCGGCTGGGGCCTCGAAGACATTAATAGCGGAAACAGTAATGACGTTGCCGAAATCATCAATCGCCCAAATCTTTACATAATAATCATCAGTGATAGAAACGCCGGTGATAACGGTAGAGATTGTTAAGGAATTACTCAGATTTGCATCGTCAGTCACGCTCCACTTGGTTGAAGAGCCGGTCCGATTATTTACATCCGTTAAATTCGCACCGTGCCACAATTCATAATACTGGAAATGCGCATCGGTTACGGCCTGCCAATTAACAGTCACTGATGAGTTGGCTCCGGCAAATCTATTTAAGGACAATAAGCCTAAAGGTGTGGCCGTATCAACAGCGAAATTGGCAGACTCATAATAGACACTGGAATTGCCATAGGAATCTAAGCCATTAATCCGAATACGCATCGTTGAGTTTTCTTGATTACCATAATCACTGCTGGCATTCCAAGTAACAGACTTACCAGTGCCTGCAGTAACCGTACCCAAGTCGCCAGCTAGCGAAACCTTACTGACCGTCCAAGTCGCTCCACCATCGCTTGAGATATCCATTGCTGTCGCCGCCGCCTCGCTTAAGTCATAGGCGATAGCTAGAGTAGTGGTAGCGAGTGCTTGGGTAACGGAAATATTTGAGATAGCTGGAGAGAGTGTATCTAAATTAAAGTTCGTTGACGCAGTGTAAGCGCCTTGGTTACCGAAATAATCTTTAGCCCTGACTCTAACCATCATAGTTGATGTGCTTTGACCGTTAAAATCAGTCGCGGCGTTCCAGGTAAAACTCTTACCGGTACCGCTTGTCTGGCCGGCGCCGATATTTCCGCTTCGGGTTGAGGTGGCTACCGTCCAAGTTGAGCCGCCATTACTGGAAACTGAGAACTCAACCAAATGGCCGGCCGGAGTATTGTCGGTTAAGTCATAATTTATAACAACATTGCCGGTGGCGATTATTTGGCTGGCTGACAAGGCACTGATTACCGGTGACTTAGCGTCAACGGTAAAGCTATTGGAAATAGTGGAGCTACCAGTATTACCGTAACGATCTGTTCCTCTAACCCTGATTTTCATAGCGCTACTCTCTTGGCCGGAAAAATCTACGCCGGCGTTCCAAGTAGCAACGCGGTCGATACCGGAACTGACATTAGCGCCAGTATCTCCGCTCAAAGTGGAGGTGGCGATAGAATAAGTGGCGCCGTTATCATCAGAGATTTCTATACGAATAGTATTATCCGATCCGGCAGAGTCGCTTAAATCATACTCAAAACTAATAATGTTTGAGGATGGAGACTGGGAAATAGCTAGACCAGAAATTACTGGGCCGCGAGTATCTGTGTAGAAGGCGGAGGTGGCGGCCAAATTGCTGTTAACAATAGAGTCTGAAGATAATAAACGAACGTAAACGGTAGCCTGCTCTTGATTCGGTAAATCAGCGGCCACATCCCAAGCAAATGCTAAGGCAGTGCCCGTGGCATGGAATATTAAGTTATTGACGCCACTAGATCCGACACCTGACTTTTCAGTCATAGCTTGCCAGGAAGAACCGTTAATTGAATATTCGTAAGCGGTAACATTATTGGTGTCATGTTGCGCATCCAGGCCAGTATAATTAATCAAGGCATAATTTCCGGCCAAAGACTGGCTCGCACTAGTAATACTAATAGAGGGGGCCGTATTGGCGATACTGGCTACAGCCGAGAAAGCGGACTCTGAAGAAGAGGCGTGAGCCACGTCGCTCGGATTACGCGACTTAATCATGAAACTATAATTTGCCACCGGAGAAATCAAACCATTAACATTAACCTTGCCGGAGATTCCGGACAGATTACCCCATTGACCGCTGCCAGTGCCGATTGTCTGCCAAACCTGGCTAACACCGAGACTGCCGTTCGCTTGAATATACTTGCCGGTGCTGATTTCATAGATTACATACTCAACTGCACTTGCTTCGCCGGCATGAGCGTTAACTGTCAGGTCAACGGCAGTATTCTGCGGATTATCAATAGTTGGAGAGCCCGGAGTATATGGCTTAACATATTTATATGCGGTACTAGGAGAGGTGTTCTCGTTCAGTCCGGAATGACCATAATCATCAAGATGGCTGATCTTAACTTTTGAAATATAATCATTACCATCAAGAGTGACTCCAACCGCTGCATTCTGATTTGCTGGACTCGCAGTATTAACCTGGCCGGTAGTAGTAGCCGCGTAAGCGCCCCCGTTAATCGCCACTAAGAAATTATTAATATTCGGATTTGCTTCGGTAAATGACCCGCCAACTAAAGCGACAGTATCACCGGCATTCGGTTGTGCTTGTAAATTCGCACTGACATTAGTAGTCGGAGCGAGAGTATCAACTGCAAAGAGACCAGAGAGTTCAACATTGGCGCTCATATTATTAAAGCTATCACTGCCTCTGACCCGGACTTTCATCGTCGCGTTCTGTTGGTTATTGAAATTCACGGCTGCATTCCAAGTAATTGTCTTGCCACTGCCCGGAGTCACGCCGCTACCGATATTACCCGCTAAGGTTGAGCTAGCAACTGTCCAAGTACTGCCACTATCGCTTGAAATGTCTATCGCAATATTGGCATTACTGATATCTGCTAAAGAGTAACCGAAGGTGACTATGTCAGAGTTCAAAGCCTGACTGGCGGTAACTGCGGTAATGACCGGAGCCTTAGTGTCTAAAGTAAAGTTAGCGGATTCAATGTTCCCCGTCGCATTAGCCTGACTATCTGTCGCGCGTAAACGAATTCTCATCGTGGAAATTTCCCAGCCTGGAAAATCTACGCCGGCATTCCAGGTAATTGTTTTACCAGTTCCGGAAGTAATCCCTGAGCCGATAGCACCAGTGACTGTAGTATCGGTTACTGTCCAAGTGCTGCCACTGTCGTTAGAAACATCTAGGGCAACAGTGGAGCTATTAGCGTCGCTGATGTCGTAAGAAATAGCTACAGAATTATTGCCGGCGTTCTGAGTCGCAGATATATTGGCAAAGGCTGGAGATTTAGTGTCGATACTGAAGTTTGCTGAGGAAATATAAGTACCGCTATTGCCAAAGTTATCAACTGCCCTGACCCGAGTCCTCATATCACTGTCTTCCTGTCCTGAATAATCAACCCCAGGATTCCATGAGATGTTCTTACCATTATTGGGAATAATATTAGCCCCGAGATCACCGCCTGCAGTAGTTGTGGCAATATTCCAAGAACTGCCAGCATCATTTGATACCTGCATGACCACAGTGGAATTTGATAGATCGCTTAAATTATAAGTAATGGCCACCGCGTTAGAATTCGCTGTTTGGCTAGCTGCAACTGTCGAGACCACCGGGCTCTTTGTATCAATAATAAAGTTTGAAGAAACTGCAAATCCGCCATCGGATGCCCCGTCATTGGCTTTTAAGCGGATATAAACGGTACCGTCTTCAGTATTATCGAGATCAGAGGCAACGTCCCACATAAAGTCATGGGTAATGCCTGGGTAGGTAAAGGTTAGTGCCGAGATACCGTCACTGCCAACACCAGACTTCTCAGTCATAGTCTGCCACACAGAATTATCTGTTGAATATTGATACGCGACTAAAGAGGAGGTTTCACTTTCTAAGTCAGAGCCGGCATAGCCGATAGTTACATACTTACTGCCATCAGTAGTCTGATTAACAGAATTAATAATCATGACCGGCGACTGATTCGCCGAAGAGGCGCCACTCGAAAGCGAGCTTTCACTTGACGCGGCATGCCCGGCATCACTGGTATTTCTGGACTTGACCTGGAAGGTATAAAGATAAGAATGAGTAGCCAGTCCGTTCACGGTAATCTTACCGGTTACAGCACTCGCCTGGCCCCATTGCCCTGCACCGGTTCCCAGCGTCTGCCAAACAGGACTGGCCCCTAAAGTACCATTGCTCTGAACATAACTAGTGGTAGAGGCTTCATAGATAGCATATTCCAGGCCGTCAGTTTCTGAGCCGTATTTATTAATCAAAACATCAACCACACCGATTCCTGGATTATTAACTGTCGGAGTAGCCGGTGTGTATGGCTTAACATATTTATAGGCCGCGGCCGGAGAAGTATTTTCATTATCAACGTTCTGTCCGAAATCATCAGTATGAGTAATTTTAACTTTAGATACAAAGTCGTTACCATCAAGCGTAGCGCCGACTACCGTCTGTCGGTTAGCTGGAGAAGCGGTATTAGCACTGCCGATGGTAGCTGAGCCATAGGCGCCATTATTAATGGCTACGTAAAAATTATTGATGTCTGGATGATTCTCGGTAAATGAACCGCCAATCAGAACAGTACTTGTCCCCGCCAGCGGCTGAGCCATTATATCTACTGCAACATTAACGGCCGGAGCTAAAGTATCGAGAGTGAAATTCGAAGAAGTGGCGAATCCTGAAACATTATTATAAACATCAGTGCCGCGGAAGCGAACCTTCATCGTTGCTAAATCCTGATTCAAGAAATCTGTAGCCGCATTCCAGGTTATAGTCTTATTTATTCCAGTAGACATACCAGCGCCGACCTGACCACTGACACTAGTATCAGCGACAGTCCAGGTTGAACCGCTATCATTAGAAATGTCTAATATAATATCGGTAAGATTTTGATCAGTTAAGTCGTAATGGAAAATAACACTGGTAGTAGCCAAAGCTTGTGAGGCGGTTACGTTTGTGAGGCGGGGCGCCTGTGAATCAAGAGTATAATCAGCTGAGCTTAAATTACTGTTATT
This sequence comes from Candidatus Falkowiibacteriota bacterium, assembly GCA_009885285.1. Classification (GTDB taxonomy): domain Bacteria; phylum Patescibacteriota; class Patescibacteriia; order Patescibacteriales; family UBA12465; genus UBA12465. Next base: position 12,719 of record VFKX01000097.1, on the reverse strand, counting down.
AGTAAAGCTATCGGTAGCGGTCAGCCTGATTCGCATACCAGCCTTTTCTTGAGCATTATAATCCGTGCCGGCATTCCAGGTAATGGTTTTGCCTATGCCCGGAACCTGCCCGGCACCAACGTGGCCAGCCGCGGAAGTTACTGGCACGACCCAAGTTAAACCGCTATTACTAGAAATTTCTAAAACTGCATTAACATTTCCGATGTCTTCCGTGACGTCATAATGGAAAGTAAAAGTATTGGCGCCTGCATCCTGAATAGCGGTGACGTTCGACAAGACTGGGGCATGAGTATCAAGTGTAAAAATACTGGAGCTGACATAAGCCCCCTGATTGCCGAAAGTATCGCGAGCCCGGACCCGAACCATCATCTGCGTATTATACTGGCCGTTAAAATCTACTCCGGCATTCCAAGTGACCGCCTTGCCGTTACCGGCAGCCACGCCAGCACCGACTGCCCCACTATTACTTGACGTAGCGACTGTCCAAGTGGAACCGCCATCGTTAGAAACATCAACCTGCACCAAAGAATTATTGGCATCGGCTAAGTTATAAGTAATGGCCACAGTCTTAGCACCGGCATTCTGACTAGCACTAACACTAGTTACCACTGGTAATTTATTATCGATTTCAAAAGCTGCTGATACGGCCAAATTACCGTCAACCTGAGTATCGTTAGATTTTAAACGGACATAAACTGTAGAATCTTCAGTATTCGGCAAGTCAGTGGCCGAGTTCCAGGCAAAGAGGTAATTGCTACCGGTTGGCAAAAATATCAAACTTGACGTACCATTGGAACCGATACCGCTCTTTTCCGTCATTGTCTGCCAAGCCGCATTATCAGTAGAATACTGGTAGGTCGCAATATTATTAACGTCTCCTTGGCCGTCAGTCCCGGTATAATTTATATTGGTGTATTGGGTGCCATTAGTTGTTTGCGCGTAAGAATTTAAGGCAATGACCGGAGCAGTATTTGGAATAGCGGCATTAGCAGAATAGGCAGACTCTGAAGAGCTGGCGTGAGCAGCGTCACTCGGATTACGGGATTTAACTTTAAAGCTATACAAAGAAACAGGAGAGTTCAGGCCATTCACCCTAACTTTACCAGTCACAGCCAAACCGTTACCCCATTGTCCAGCGCCTGTTCCCCTGGTTTGCCAAACTGGACTAATACCTAGTGTGCCGTCGCTTTGAACATACTTGGACTGAGAATTCTCAAAAATTGCATACTCAAGATCAGAGGCTTCGCTAGCGTGAGGATTAATTAATAAATCTAAGCGGGTAGTCACCGGATTATTCAAAGTCGGTGCCTGCGGCGTATAAGGCTTAACATACTTAAAGGCTGTTGCCGGAGAAGTATTTTCATTAGCAAATACCTGGCCATAATCATCAGCATGAACAATCTTAACCTTGGTAATACTGTCATTACCATCCAGAGTTGCTCCGGCACCAGTATTCTGATTAGCTGGAGAGGCAGTATTTGAGCTGCCGGCTGTAGCCGAACCGTAGGCGCCGCCGTTTAATTCTAAATAGAAATCATTAGTATTAGGATTTACTTCAGTAAATGAGCCGCCAATCAGGGCAACTGTGTCGCCGCCATTTGGCTGAGCTAGTAAATTAGTAGCTGTGAGCGTAGCTGGAGCTAAAGTATCCAATGAGAAATTTGAAGATGATGCGTAAGTACCCTGATTCTGGAATTTATCCTTAGCTCGGACACGAACACTCATGTTGCTCTTCTGCTGGCCTGGATAATTCAAGCCGGCATTCCAGATGATGGTCTTACTAGTCCCTGAAGTTACACCGGCACCGATATCGCCAGTCACACTTGAAGAGGCGACATTCCAAGTTGCTCCGCCGTCTCCGGAAATTTGCATTTCTACTAAAATATTATTAGCCGTATTATCAAAAACGTCGTAAGTCACGGCCACAGTCGTGGTGCCAGCGTTCTGGATAGCGCTGACATTGGAAACGGTGGAGGTTGCATAATCAACCGCAAAAGATGTGGAGGTAGAGAAAGCGCCATTGCCAATGCCGTCATTCGGCCTTAAGCGCACGTAAACATTAGGGTTAAAAGTATTGCCAAGCTGAGCTTGGGCATTCCAAACATAATTATGAGACACTCCGGCCGGAGCCGCTGTTAAGGCAGAAATACCGTTATGCGCCGGATCAGTAGTGGACGCAGTCATAGCGACCTGTTCGCCGGCAAATGCTCCGGTCAAAGAATATTCATAGTTCACTAAGCTGCTCGGATCACTTTCCGTATCCACTAAATTATAATTAACATGGACATAACCATAATTCGTATTCTGGGCTGGTGTCAACGCCGTGACGGCTGGACGCTGATTTTGAGTATAGCCGATAGCGATGTTATCCAGGATCACTTGCTGCGCACCATCGCTCGACAAATAGGCGCGCCATTTAATCTGATTAGAAGAAGTGGCAAACGTGCTGAGATTCGAGTTGATTATCGTGGCGGTATTGTAATTTGTGGCTAAGGTAGTAGTGGCCCAAGCTGAGCCAGTATAATATTTCCAGTTACTGCCGTTGTCGGTTGATAATTGATAATAAATTTCGCCGCCATTTTTAGTGGCAGTTTCAGTAAATGAATTCCAACTAACTGCTTTTGCGACAGACAAAGAGGTGGTTGGAGTTGTAGTTGCCTTATTAGTATCGTAGGTATGAGTAGTCTTTGACCAATTTAAAGCGACATTATCAAAGCCAGTGAGATAAGTGAAATTAGCATTAGAGCCAGCCGGAATAACAACGTAAGCGGCAAACTTTAAGTAATACGTGCCAGCGGTCGGAATTTTGCTTAAAATATTTATAACCGTACTACTAGCCCAAGCAGTGGTACTGGTGATTTCCGGACTAGCCCAAACAGCAGTGCTGGTTGATGATGGAATTCCTGTGATGCTATCAACGAAGGCATAAACCCGATAAGTAGTCGGCGCGCTCGGAGAAGTGTAAGTGATAGATCTCCAGTCAAGGCTGAGAGTTCCAGAATCCGGCGAGCTCTGAGAGGTCACAAAGGACTGCTGATAAAAACCAGCAATAGTGCGTCCGCGGCTAACTGCAGTCAAACTAATCTCAGTATGTCCGGCTGGTGCCCCATTAGTATTAACATAAGCTCCGCCAGCGTTGGTATTAGCTGGTTGCAACCAATCTGCATAAGTCCAGCCAGTCGCATTACCGACAAACCCCTGATTAGTTGAACTACCGGTAAAAGTTGAGCCTGTATCTTTCAGGCGCGCTGTGCCGCCCGTAAATTCAATCTTATTAGCGTCGTAAGTATAATCGCTACCTAAACTAAAGGTCCAGTCCTGAGTGTCAGCCAAAAGCTTCTGAGCACCAAATAAATATAAGGAAACGATACCGACTAACAAGACCTTGAGAGCAAAAACTCCGCCCGCCCCAAGAAAGGTGGTCAAAGTTATTTTACGGCGGACAGAGTATGTCTTCAGTTCTTCCCGGTTCTTAGTGCTTTTCGGAAAAATAAAGCCCTCTTCCTGAACCTTATCGGGAGAAACAAATAAATACATGGGAAGACTAATGATAATAGAGCCGAACTCCGTCACAATTAACAGTAAGGTGTAAGGCATGATATACAACCAATGGTCCGCAGTCACAATTTTCTGCTTCAGGTTAAAGGTATATCCCGAAAGCTTAAAAAATAAATTTAACAAATAAACCTTCATACATTTATAATAAAAACTTAAATTGTTAAAAATATTAAGAAGATGCCAAGCAATAAGATGGTAACGACTGACCAATTAGCCAAGAAATCAATATTCTTAATGGCCGTGTCAGTCCAAGATACTGTGACTTTAAAATACTGCTCTGGCGCTGTCTCACTTCTGACACCCAATTTGGCATCGTACCCGAAAATAACCACGGAGTGATTGCCTTCACTTAATTTAAAATTATTCTGTTGATGATCAATCTGCCAATGACCACTCGCATCAACCACGGCCGTATAAACTGCCGAGGTCGCGTCGGATAAAAGTAATACCACGGTCGTATCCGGCTGTCCTTGACCAAAGAAAGAATAATTCCCTCCCTTAACCTTGCGGACCTCTGATAAAGTCGGTTTTGGCATCGAACTGATATTGCGAGCGGTCTGGATACCGGTTTCTGTCGCAATCAAATTCTGGCTTAAAATATCCAAGGGCTGCAAGCCGCTAATTGTATATAATTGCATTGGGCCATAAACTGCCGGGAATAATAAAATCAATAATAACTTTAAGGCCCAGATCAGAGCAATGATCGTTGCGCCAGTAACAGTCAGGATGCGGCGCAGACTATAATCAAAGTTTACCTTGGCGTAGCTACCTTTCTCTTCAAAATAAGCAGTCACTTTATGAGAGTTCAGAGTTAGGTAAAGAGGCAAAGAAACTATAGCTAAAAGCATTTCCACAAGCACTAAGAAAAAAATATTGGCGATAACCGCCAGGCCGACCTGCCCGACAATTAACTGTTTACGGCGATAGACCTGATTAGTCAGGTTTAAAATAATGTTAAGCCATTTATTTTTCATACGTTTCTTTACAAATTATATACTTAAAAAACCCAAACAAAAGATGTTTGAGCTTCAAGAGAGCTTCACTAAACAAATCTTGGCTATTTAACAATTTTAGCTACTTTGGCTCGCAAATCCTCCAGGTCAGTACTGGCTTTAACGAAGTAGTCAACTGCTCCAAAGTCCTTAGCTTTTGCGATGCTGTCCTGATCGCCTAAATTCGATAAAACGACGACTGGAACTTTCTTTAAAGTCGGGTTAGCCTGAGTATACTTCAAGAAATCAAAACCGCTCATCTTTGGTAATAATAAATCCAAAAGTATAATGTCAGGGTTCATGCGTTCAGCCATCTTTAAACCAGTATCGCCGTCAGAGGCGGTCGCAATACTATAAGCATCTTCATGAAAAACTAGGTATAAGGCGCGCAGCAGAACTTCATCGTCTTCCACAATCAACATTATTATCTTTTTATTCTTCGCCATATTATTTCTTTAATACTTTCTTAACATAATCAACAATGACTTTTACGTCGGTATTAGACTTCAAAAAATACTGGTCAGCCCCCAAGGCCTTGACCGCCTTCACATCGCTGACCTGATAGAGATTGGAAACAACCACCACTGGAACATCAGCGGTCTTAGTTTCATCCTTAAGCGACTTCAGAACAGCAAAACCATCAAGGCCGGGCAGGATTAAATCGAGCAGAATGACACCAGGACCGAACTTAATAACTGCGCCCATGACATCAGAGCCATTATCAACCACGCTGATCTTAATTTTTTCAGCTTGCAGACTTTCCGCCAAGACGCGCGCCAGCATCGCATCGTCTTCGACTATTAAGGCCCGATTATTTGCCTTCTTTTTTTTTCCAAATAGGCCTTTCAACATATAACTGATTTTGCCAATAGTAAGAGTTGTTTGAATGTTTAAATAATAGCATATTCTTAAAGAAGTCACAATAAGTTTGGTAATTCGCGACCGCCCTATTCCCGATTACAAAAAGGACTCAATGTTCCATTAAGTCCTTTGCAAGTACACTGTTTACTCAGCCGTTTATTCAGCCTTTTACTCCAGACCGGATTCTTGGTCCTGAAGCTCATCGGCAGACATGGGTGCTTTGAAGCCAGTGCTATTTTTTGAATATAAGTAAGAAATACCGACTGCGAAAATAATTAAGAGCAGAACGATAGCCAAATAGATTTTTTTCATATTGATAATTAAGTATTGAAGTATTCATATTTTATCATAATTAAGGGAAAATATAAAACCCCAGTCATAATTACCGGGGTTTAATTTCTATTTTTTAGACTTTCTCCTCTATTTTTAATAAGCTTTCCCAGATTTTAGTAATTTCCAGTAGCTTGTTTTTACTAAAATTACTAGTTAAAGCTTCGTCAAAGATTGATTCGGCTTGTTCGGCGGTCTCAATCACCTGAATCGTTCCATCGGGGTGATCAAATGACATACTAGTTATTTTCTTCATTGTTTATCTTCCTCTCTGCTTTCGCAAATTCTAAAAATTTGGTGAATGACAACTTTTTAGCCAAACTATCAGGCGGTGAAGCTTTATAGGCAGCTTTAGCCTTATCCTTATCATCTGCTTTTCTCGCAAAAAGATAAGCAATAGTTTTCCAGATTTCTAAGGCTCTAACCTTCATAATAAAGCTCGTCGCTTTCTCATATTTTTCTTTGGCTTTTTCGATAGTCAGATAATTATCTTGCGATAAATACGACCCGTCACCCTTTCCTCTTTTGACCATAGGCGCTATTTAAGTTTAGGTTTATTTAAAAATAAAAAGAATACCTCTAGCGAAAAGTTCTTCGCTTCACTCCCGCAAGGAGCTGATTGAAAAGCCTCCTGAGCCTGATCAACATTCTTCACATAAATTGCTGCGCGATAGGCCCTTTTTGCCCAAACTATCCAGGCCCATTTCTTGGCACTATTGTTGACTGGCTGAGCATCATACCTTGTCTTAGCATCTTGCACGGCCTCAATTCTCTCCTCATGAGTAGCTTGTGCAGCTCTCTCGGCAGGAGACGGCGGAACATCCTGAAATATTTTCATGTCTCTCTTTTTAAGTAAGTATTAAATTGTTAACGTTCTCTATGAACTAATGATAGTACAATTAATTTACTTCGCAGTCAAGTATGCGTCTCAGGAGTTATAAAAAAGCCCTATGTTTTCACATAAGGCTGATATTCAAATTCGTTTCTTCGAGATTTTTGAGCGGTACAGCAATAGCGTTATTATCGCACCATTCCTCGCAAAGCCAGATTGTCAGAGCCATTTTCTTACCAGGGTGAAAATTGAACTGAAATTGGCCAATGTCTGAAAAGGTTCCAACTTGGACTTGAAAATGAAAATTACTACCCATATCAGTCAAAACGGAATTTGGATTCAAATAATCTGGATAATTCAGTAATTTTTTAATACTTTTAGCGCTTCTGATAGAGCTTGTCGTGATATACACGGGTTTAGTTAATTTCTCACTAGCCCTAATTAAGGCAAAACAAATTTTTTTGGCTTGCTTATTTGTTCTTTTGGTATTCTTAATTATACTCAAGATGGCTTTTATTTGTTTTATGGTTGCTTTTTTGCCCATTTGGCTGGTTTATTTTCGTTAATATTAAAGAACTCCATCTTAAATTAACTTAATATTCCATAATTGTCAAACGGCATGCCCTAAAAATGGAATCGCCAGTCTCTGCCGAGCTGTTTCCCCACGAAATAAGTCCTGCTTGCGCTCCGCCGCTGTTTGACGCTCACTCCTGTGCTGTGGTCGAGACATTGCCTGTAGGCTCGATCCCAGAAATAAGGAATGCTTGCCATAACGTTTAGCCAACCCGTCCACACCACTGAAGATTTTGGAGATTTTCTCAGCCGTCACCACTTCATTAAATAAATCTGTCTGCCGTGAGACATTTTCAGTCAGGTCAGACAAAACAATGCCACTTGCCCGATACTGTTTTCCGGGCAAAAAGATCGTCGAAAAATTTTTCTCAATCAGCCTGATAATTTCCACGGGGTTATCGGTTGGCCGGAGAAGCTTGATTTCACAGCCCTGATAGTTGAATTCCTGGGTTTTCAAGAATATATAGATTTTTTTAACGGCCAAACGGTAGCGCCGCAGTTTTATACAGGCATTTTCCGTATTCTTAGAAAGCTGGCTAAAAATATAGTCTTTCTCTATTGAAGGCGGGGTGAATGTCTTAGTTTTACTGATTGATCCGTAACTTGATTTTTTAGCCGCATCAACTTCATACACCAATTCTCCGCGAAGTTCCTGCCAGATTTCCTGATGCGGCTTGGTTAAATTAACTTTCACCCAATCCAAGTCCTTATCAATAAATTGTGCTGCCGTTCTAATGCCATACTTATTTAAATAAGCAGTTGTTTGTGGTCCAATGCCCCAAATTTTCCCGATCTCGGTTTTTTCCAGATACGGCCTAATGTCCCGTCCCGATATAACTGTCAATCCTGAAGGCTTCTGCCATTTCGACCCGAGCTTAGCCAGAACCTTAGTCGGTGCTAGGCCCACAGAAAATGTAAAGCCTAACTCGCTATCGAGAGCTGCCTTAATCTTTTCGGCCATCTCGGTATAATTCATATGCAAAGGGCGCTGCAAGCCAGTCAGGTCGGCAAAGCATTCATCAATACTATATTCTTCCACGTCAGGCGTGAAGCGTCGGATAATGCTCGACATCCTTAAAGAATACAAGCTATAAGTTTCATAGTCAGACGGCAAAAAGACCACATCAGGACAAATCCTTTTTACCTCTTGAAAAGACATGGCCCGCTTCACACCACGTGCCTTGGCCTCATAGGACAGCGAAGAAACAATACCGCGCTCTAAGCCGGTGACTACTGGCTTCTCTTTTAATTCCGGGCGGCGGGCAATTTCGCAAGCTGCAAAAAAGCAATCGCCATCGACATGCAAAATCACTCTCGGCCAAGCCGTTAAAGAGTACGGCATAAATTAATATTTTCGCACCACCGCTTTAACAACAGCCGCAATCTTTAACTCCTCTTTCGGATAAATCAGAGGAAAAGCATCGTTAGCCGGCTCAAGATACGAAATACCTTGACTCTTCCGCAAATATTTTATCGTCCATTCGCCATCCACTTCAGCAATCACAATATCACCCTCTCGGGCAGTCTGACTGCGATCAACTAAAACCATATCACCCGCCATAATGCCAGCGTCTTTCATTGACTCGCCGCTAACCTTAAGCATGTATGTCGCCTCCTTATTTTTAATTAAATAATCATCAAGACTGAGAGTGTCTACCAGCTCTTCCTCGGCCGGCGTCGGAAAACCGGCCTCAACTTGCCCGAGTACGCGCAATTCACCGAAGATATTTTTCGGAATTAATCGGCCCTGACCATCCTTGCTTAAAAAATTTTCTTCAACTAATTTATTAACGAGCTTAAAAACAGCATTTTTTGATTTAAAGCCTAAAAGCGTCATCACTTCGCCATAACTCGGCATACGGCGGTATTTTTGATAGAAACGGGTAATCTTATTCTTATATTTATCAATCATAGTATTTAACTTATAATGATATTATAGTAAACATTCGTTCACCTGTAAAGCCTGTGGTTATCGCCAACGAAAAAATGAGCAATTGGCTCATTTTTATAGGGGCTCATATTTAATTATTCTTCTTTTTTAATAACTCAGCCGCTTTAATATCAATAAATCTTTCTAATTGCTATGGAAAGAGGCTTTCTTACTGGACGAGCCGGTCTTCACTTCGTTTGACTTGCCGGCAGTCTTTTTATCTTCAATTTCCTTCTGGAATTGTACAATAAACTTACTGACAGCCAGTCTCTCGGCAGGTGAATCGGCTGGAGCATTCTTCGAAGCTTCATACAGCTCTGACGATGTATGCGCCTGAGCCACTTCCGCCATAGACAGTTCATTCCATTTATTTAATAATAATTTCTCCTGCTCTTCACTCAAATCAACAGCCTCGTACTCTGCTTGTGCAGCAGCAGCATTTGTAAAAGTATCCAAATGACTCTTAAAAACTTCGATCTGCGCTTCAGCACTTTTAGGTAAAAATTTCTTGAAAATATTATTTTCCATATTGTTTTAAAATATAATAATGCACTTACTGTCAGCTTACTATATATTAGCTTAACATAAACGTAAAATCAATAAAAAAGGCTGCTATATCCTAGCAGCCAAATAGTTCTATCTCTGATTATCATCCTCAACAAAAGCATAGCTGCTAAAATGATCATAGATCGGACCGCTTTGTCGAGTAGTAAAGATTGATGAGCTCCAACTGGAAGCTGAGGGGCTAAGACGAACTAAATCACCATCACAATCTTTTATCTGCTTATGCATGACTGTGATTGAGCTAAACCCCATTTCAATGAAATCAGCATCAGTAAACCTCTCTCTAATTAAGCAAGCCAACTCCATATTCGGTAAACTCAAACCACGGCTCTCGGCTTCGGCAATGATAGTTTCGTTAGTGTACTCCCGCTCCTGAAAATATGTTCCTTTAAAAACCGTGACTTTAAGATTGCGCCTTTCATCAGCTTTAAAGTAATCAGACAGTAATATTTTTTTAACATATTTATCAATATGGCAGCCGTGCTTCATAAGACGGGCGAGCCAGTCGAAGCCATTCATGCCATCATTTTTGATAAAAAAATTTATTATACCCTCCTCTGACTCCTTCCACCCTGGGGCAGTAATTATGTGCGAGCCCTTCTTTTTAAATTTCTTATTTTTTCTCATCTTTAAATTTTTAAGTTACTAACTCATTATTTCGTTTAACAGTAGTCACGAATACTATGATTATCATAACTCTTGGCCATTGTCAATAATGAGAAAATCTCAGGCATAAAAAAGCTAAGAATTTCTTCTTAGCTATAAGTTATTCTATTAATATTTCTATTTCTTAGCTGCTTGTCTCTCTTCTTTAAGCTTGTCCAAAACAGTTTGTACATCATCATGATTTTTAACTTTTCCTTTCAGCCATCGCTTGGTGATGGCTTCGTACTGATATTTAAATAGTTTTCCAAAATTATCAATCAACCAGTGAATATTCACGTGGCAGTCATGACACAAGGAAATATACCAGAGAGTTTTACCGCAATGTTTTTTTGGGCAGATATGGTGTTTTTCGGCGTAATGCTCTTCGCCGCATTTCTCACAGTATCTTTTTTTTGGCAGGAATCCTTCTTTTCCCATAATCAATCCTTTCTTTTTAAGTCATGGATTTTTAAAGTTCTTTCGAGGGTATTGTAGCACTTATTTTAAAAAGGGGAATATTGAAATAATTGCTAATTCGTGGCTATTTAATAATTAAAGCCCCTCACTGCTCAGTCTTGACATATTCAATAATTCGTATTATCATGGGGCTAGATATTTGAACCTTAAAATTATGTAAATGAAGAAAATTGTCATGATTCTGTTATACAGCTTGCTTATCCTAGTTGCCAGTGGAAATGCTCAACAAGTAGCTGCTACCGATTATACGAAGAAATATCTTTGCGTTACCCAAATTGAAGAAGTCTATTGGCTTGCAGAAGACGCTGGTAGACATTGTTTCAATCCGGATGGAACTATTGCGACCTTAGCCGGCAACTTTACCGTTGCTCATTTGCACCTGGACTCGCTTGACCGATTATTATCTAGCTATCTGTCATATGATGACTCGTCTTTAAGCGATGAACACCTTAAGCTCTTATTAAGTGCCACCGATAAAACTGATGGAAAGCAGAATGTTGAACAAACAGTTCGCATATTTCAAAATTTGACCAAAGAAAAGGCCAGCGTTTTAAGAGTGATGGTCAAAGCGATGAGAAAGTCATGCGAAAAATTAAGTCCGTCATCAGATTCCAAGCCTTTGCCGGTCATAGATAATCAAGAAATAAAAAAATGTGCGGACTTCTTTGCTTGTTATTATAGAAAGACCAAGCAATTCTGGGCAGCCAACATTTATGAAATTAATTAGGATAGTTCTTTAACAATTAAACACCATCACGCCATGAAAGTAATTCTGATTTCTTTTATTTTATCATTAGCCTGGACCTCATCAGCTCAGGTAAGTGTATTCACTCGATACAATGGCGATAAGCTAACGCCCTGTGCGACAATTTTTGGAAACAAGAAGGTGTCTGACCAAGTCAGTCTTACCTACTTCGGACTAGTTAATCAAAATTGGGCCGAAGTACAGATTGGATTTTCCTACGCCCCGGCCAAATGGATAAGTTTAGGATTAAGCGCTGGTTTAGAGCAGACTCAGGAGCTATACAGATGCGGATCAAGCTTATGGATCGGCAAAGGCAAGACTTCTTTTCTTATGCTTTTAGAACAGGGTGCTGGCAAGGAAAACTATTGGTACAAAACAACCCTGGCATTTCAGCCCACGGACAATCTGAGTTATGGTATCCGCGCCTGGAGATTTAACGGAATCGGACCGGTTGCCAGCCTAGGCATTAAAAAAATTGATTCAAAGTTCTGGGTCATGCCGGCCTACGACTTTGAAGCCGAATCTTATAACTTATTATTAGGAATCGACATTAAGATTTAAATTGAAGCCTCCAAAAAAAATGGAGGCTTTTTTATTTTCCAGGCAATAAAAAATCGCCATGTGTTGATGGCGATATAAATTTTTGAAGAAATATTAGAAGCGAATATCGTTCCCTCGGAATTTAGCGGTACCGCTCCAGATACCAGCCTGATCACTCTTAACTTTTACTTCAGTTAATCCAGCTTCTTCGAGCTCTAGGATTAGTCTTTCTTTGGCAACCGCCCCTTCGGAAATTTTTTTCGCTTGCAGGATCATTAGTCTTTCGTCCATGGCAATTTTTTAAGTTACTATTATTAATAATTATCAATAAACTATCACTATATATTTATTTTGTAAATGAACCTTCTTAATGTGTCGAATTTCTTTCTGCCAAGTTAAGCGCATCGCGCTCGTCCGCCTTGCGGCAGCCTCGCTTGTCCAGGGTAGCCGCTAAACGCTCCTCTGGTCGCGCTTATCGTCGCTCGAGTACTCGTCTCACCCTCTGGCTCGACTCATTTCTCGCTCGCTACCAGTTCGATTCCCGTTACCCGCGTATAAAAAAAGAACAGCTTTAGGGCTGTTCTTTTTTATACTGGAGCGGGTAACATATCGCGCTCGTCCGCCTTGCGGCAGCCTCGCTTGTCCAGAGGCAGCGCTAAGCATCCCCCGGAT
>VFKX01000062.1 GCA_009885285.1 Candidatus Falkowiibacteriota bacterium | reverse complement strand
GTTTTGGTGGCTTTGGAGGAGGGATGAGTGGCGGCGGCGGATCTTCGGGGAGTTGGTAGATTGAGCCTATTTGCCTGTGGAGAATTGCTACTTGACAAGTATAATAAAATAAGGTAGTTTATTAAGTTGGCTATAAATTCCTCTTAAAATATATTTGTATGATTTGGAATTTTAAACAAGTAGTAAGGCTTTCTAAAGAATATGACATTCCTGTCACGGATATACTTTTGATTTCTCTAAATTTTTATGGTTTGACTTCTAGTGTTGATAATAAAAGATTGCGTTTTAAAATAAAACTAGACTCTCTGCCCCGAGAGTCTTTTTATTTGGCTGTTTGTATAAATACGACTTACTCGCCATTCTCGTTGATAAATAATCAAATATTTCTCAATGATTTTAAGATTGGCATCGCGGTCGACATAGAAAATGATTCCTGCGACAGTTCCTATTTTAGAAGAAATAATACAGCTTATAATATCAATACTAATAGTCGTAGTAATTGCTCTGGCTGCAAATTTTGCGGTACCTATAATCAAGAGGCTAATGACTCCGATGCTCTCATAATAGACAAAGACTTCCATCGGTACATGTCAAAATCTTTGAATGATGATGAGCGTCTCAAGCTTAAGGAAATCGCTATTTGTACGGGTTGCTTTCCGAAAGAGGAAAACCTGGTTGATCATTTGCTCATGATTCATCGATATTGTCAAAATGTGAATATTTCTCCTAATATTAAATATATTGGCTCTCAAATTGGCAGTCCGGAATCTTTTCAGAAAATTGCGGATAACATGCAAAGCTTTAGCTATTATTCCACTATCGAGTGTTTTGAAAGACGAAAAGACCTTTTACGGTATTCCAAGGCGAACATAAGTTTTGACGAATTGATAAATAGAATGGATCTGGCTGTTCTTAAAAGTTTTTCGACGACTTTTTTATATATTTTGGGACTAGATTCTCTATCTTCCATCAAAAATAATTTTCACATTCTTAAAAGCCATATTAATTGCTTTCCAGTCATAAACATCATGCAAAGCTTTACTTCCGAACAGGATACTTTGCGGCATGAACAGGCCAATGATATTGAATATTATCTAAAAGCTAGAAAAATATTTGAGGATATTTTTAGAAGTTCTAACATGAGACCTCTATTGTGGGAAAATTATCGAGGCTTATGGTATACCAAATTTGGCAAAGAATCTTTAAGGGGAGAGAAAATATAATCATTTTTATGGAATTATCTAATCGTCAAAAAAAAGAGCAAATTTTTTGCAAACACCTGACTAATAAAGGCTTTGATTTTGCTACGGGAGTTCCTTGCGGCGTGCAAAAATTTATAATATCCGACCTATCCCAAGATAGTAAGGTCGTGCACGTTCCGGCCGTAAGAGAATCTGAAGCTATTGGCCTGGCCGCGGGAGCATATTTATCAGGCAAAAGACCCCTTGTATATATGCAGAATTCAGGATTCTTAAATTCAATTAATGATGTGACCTCGCTGTTAATGACTTATGGTATTCCGGTATTGTTTTTGGTAAGTTGGCGAGGCGCTCCAGGCGAGGACGCCTGCCAGCACTATATTAATGGACAAATCACTTGTCCGATCTTGAATGAACTGAGTATCCATTGGGAGGTTCTAGAAGGTAATTACGTCGAAGTTATCGATAGGGCTTGTAATGCCATTAAGAAAGGCAATCTGTCAGTTATTCTAATCAAAAGAGACCATATATGAAAAGAGCTGAAATCATCCAAATAATTTGCGATTATAACAAAGGGAAGCTTCCCATCATATCATCTACAGGATTGATCAGTAGAGAAATATATAATTATGATGACAGGAGTTCTAATTTTTACATGGTTGGCTCAATGGGGCTGGCTTCTTCAATCGGTTTTGGACTGGCGATGAATATCGACAAAAAGGTTATTGTAATTGAGGGCGATGCTAGTATATTGATGAATCTGGGAAGTCTCGCTAGCATAGGCTATCATCAGCCTGGTAATATGATCCATATTGTCCTTGATAATGGCGCCTATGCTTCTTGCAGCGAAGAAAAGTCGATATCTCCGCTGGTGCGTATTGATCAAATAGCAGCTGCTTCGGGCTATAAACATGTTTATCGGATCGATACTCGGGAATCATTAATAGAAGCTCTTGGCGATTGCCATGATTCGGCGGAAACCTCATTTATCTTAGTAGAAATGGAGTTGGGCGGGTCGCGAGATTTACCAAGGCCTAAAAATCTCGTAGGGATGACTGAAAGATTCTTAGACTATGTTAATAATTAAGTATGAATGAATTCACTAATCAATTTATAGATTTCTTAAACAAAATCAATTACAATAAAGATGAAAAATTTAGCGGTCTCGGCGTTATTGTTTATGATTCGAGAAAGCTTACTAGCCTTAAAAGCATCAGCTTACAAGATAAATATGAAATTCCCGGCGAGATGAATATTTACGATGATAAAACTATTGAATATTTGCTCGAAATATCCGCAAATAATCATATGTTACATGATGGTTTTCATTTCATTGATGAAAATGGACGATTGACGCATGTTTGTCAATTTGTGGAAGCCAGGATACGGAAGACCGCTCTAGTTATTAATAAAGGCGGAGCTAGATATGCAACGGCAATCTTGTCTTCCATTAGTCCGGCAGTCATCATGTCTGCCATTATTGGAAATAAGTACGAGCCGCTAATTTTTAAAAATGGAAAATTATTCACTAAATTATAATTCTATGCCGAACAATCAATGGGATGAAATTTATAAGAAAGAGGGGAAGTCTTATGAATACTATGATATCATTGGACAGCCTCATCCTGATTTGGATAAGGCTATCTCTGAATTTAACAAAAAAAATGTGAAAACAGTTTTAGATTTAGGTTGCGGTGCCGGTCGAAATGCCTGGTATCTGGCTGAAAAAGGATTTCAAGTTTACGGCATGGATCTGGCTGCCAGCGGCTTGGAGATGCTAAAGAAACTCTTAGGAGAAAAGAAATTAGAAATCGAGTTGACAGTTGGTGATATTTTTCAGCCCTTGCCGTACCCGGATAATTTCTTCGACGCAGTGGTCAGCACTCAAGTCCTTCAGCATGGCAATGAGCAGCAAATCTTAAAAATGATGGAAGGACTTGAAAGAATACTGAAACCGGGCGGATTGATTTTTGTGACACTGTGCGGACGCAAGAGCCAGGGAAAAATTAGATATTGTCTTGTTAAGACGGCGCAAATGATTGCGCCCCACACTTATGTCCCTACTATTGGCAATGAAATCGGCTTAACCCACTTTATTTACACGAAGGAGATGATTAAGGAGCATTATAAAAATTTTAAAATAATTGATTTGTGGCGAGATGATAAAGACTATTATGCTTTTATCGCATCCAAAAAATAATAGAACTTCCATAGTGTTTGACTATGGCGGAGTTTTGGGAAACAACCCCGGTGAAGCAATATATTCTGATATGTCTGCTTTTCTTGGAATAAGCGTCAATAGAATAAAATCTGCTTATTTGCAATATTTTGTCGGGTTGTCTAGTGGCCGTATTGATGAGCCTGTTTTTTGGTCTGCGTTTGCTAAGAGCCTAGGCGACATCAACTGCAAATTATTGCAAAAAGAGTGGATTGAATCTTTTGATAAGCATTGCCGATTTAATGATGATATCATCCCGATTTTAGAGGAATTGCAAAAATGTTGTGATTTGTATCTTATCTCTAACAGCGTTCCGTTTTATCGCAGTCAGAGAGCAGAAAAAGTTATCATTAAATATTTTAAGAGTTCTATTTATTCCTATCAGGCAAAAGCCAGAAAGCCAGACAGGGAAATATTTGATGCTTTTTTTCTAAGAAATTCATGCACCCCAAACAATACAATCTTTATTGACGATGATCTCTCCAAAGTTGTTTATCCGAAAGAAATTGGATCAAGAATAATAATTTACGAATCAATTATCCAGTTAAAGAGGGAATTAGCCCTTTTGCTTGATAAATGATATTCGTTTGTTGGCCGTTCTATAAAAAACCTCGGCAGTATTTGTGCCGAGGAATTTGTTAAACGCGGGAAGCTTTGAGCCAGCTGTTAAGTCCAGAGTAAAATGAAGCCTGAAGATTAGCCTTTTCATTGGATGTGCTTAACCACTTAGCCCTGATAAATTCGTGCCTGTCTTTGAGCTCATGATGGATTATCGGTTCATCACAAGGGGGAATTGCTAGCTTGCAATTAGGAGCATAATCGAAATAGTTTATTGGCAGTCCAGTATTTGCAAGAGCGGAATCCCAAGTTGCATCTAAAAGAAAGCGCTTTTCGTTAATTTTTATAAAAAGAACGAGGTGATAAGTTAAGGGCATTTTTTTAGCCAGCTGTCTCAACGGTTGGGAAAATTCTACTTTTAAGTCTTGCCAGAGGAATGGATAACTTGCAAATTGGAAGTCGATATCCAGCATTTGCAATACTTTACCCATAACTTCATGCTTGGTCGAGCAACTGGCGCCTTTTTTTAAAACAGCATCAATTAGCTTCATTTGTCCGCTTTCACCTTGGAAATATACCGTAAATGGTATATCTCTAACAAAACAAAAAGCTTGATTAATCGCTTGCCAAACTTCTGAATTAATTTGTTCCATGATTTTCTCCTTTTTTAAAGTTCGATAATATTCTAACACTAATACTCCAATTATAATATTTATTATCAAATTTGTCAATAAAAAAATCGTCTTATTTTGTAAGACGATTTTGTGTTTAAAGAAACTTTAAAAGATTTTAGCTAGGCACATGATCATTAATATCATTAGCTCAATTAAGGTGATGACAACTTCAATTTTTGGACGCCGTGATGATTTTTTATGCAAGTGTCGCAGCATCATATCCTTGGCTTTGATGGCCGGATTACTCCACAACCGCTCTTCTCTTAACTTTCTAACCAAGCCCAGTATTATGCCTGTAATCAGGGCGGCAGCCATTGGTAGTAAAGCCCAAGCTTTATAGCCAAGATTATAGGCCGCGATGGTCAGAATTACTTCAGGAATAATCAACCAATACTTGGCTAATAGATTCGGGGATTTTGTCTGTTGCTTCATTTTTTATTCCTCCTTTCTTCTTCTTGTAAATTAAGATTTTCCCACGACGCACATTAAAATCAAGACGATGATGGTTAAAATTTCAACTAAAGGAAAACGAATTAATTTCGAAGCATCGCTGGTTTCACTGCTCTGGGCTGCTGATTTCTTGAAAGCCCAGATATTTGCAGCGGTGATAAACAAATTGATAGCCAATGGAACGAGGGCATACCATTGCCAGCCTAGATTGAAGGCGGCAATAGTTAATCCGATTTCAATAACGACGATTT
>VFKX01000030.1 GCA_009885285.1 Candidatus Falkowiibacteriota bacterium | reverse complement strand
TTATCCTAAATAATAAGAAGATTTCATAGTAAAACATGAGAATTAGCGCGAAAGAGTTTTTTTAGGATCCACTGAAATCAATGCCTGCAGCACTGACTGAGATCCGCTGGTTTCGGCGGCCTAATCGCCCCTTTTTTTTACAGCATCAGGATTGCCTTTATGGCATTAGATGGGTTTATTATTTCTAATTTTTTATCTAAAAATATCTTACCTTAAAAGAACTTACTCCGTCAACCATATTGACCAGGTTCTTAAATAGAACTAACATAGGTCATGTGTAAAAGTTACATAACAAATAAATGGCCATATTTGTTCTTTATTGGCTAACAATAAGTCAAATAATAACAAGGAATCATGATGACAGAAACAATTATAGAGATTGATGTTAATGACAGAATTAAAGAGATAAGAGATTCTTTTTTCTTAAAACAATCGGCTATTTCTGAAATAACAGGGTACTCAGTAAATACAATAAAAAAATGGATGATGGGGAAGGAGCAAAAACATTATACAAAGGCTCCAGTACAGGCATTAAAGATATTAGAAAGCTGGGTTGAAAATGGAGGTAACGCGGATGATTTTGTCCCTCAGATTCCTAATAAAATAGCGGGAGTTTGGAGTATCATTACAAATAAAGGCGGTGTAGGTAAGACTACACAATCCTTTAACTTTGCACTTATTTTAGCAAATACCTATAAGAAGAAAATATTAGCTATCGATTTAGATCCACAGGGGCATCTTAGTTTATCTTTGGTTAAGTCTCCATCAAATATAGGCTTATCTACAAGTGATCTTCTTCTTGGAAAAAGTGGAGTACCTTTTAAGTATAATGATAATCTTGATGTTATAGCTACTGGAAAAGAACTAAGGGGAGTTTTAGATGCAATTCCTCCACAAGATCTTTTATTTAGGTTAAAAGAAAAAATAGAAATATTTAGAGCTTCGTATGATGTGATAATTTGTGATGGCATTCCGACAGACTCCCCTTGGTTTGATGCAATTTTGGCAGCAACTACTAAGGTAGTTATGCCTTTTACCATTGATTTATATGACAGCTGGGGCATGCAAGATGTGTTCGATAAAGTTGATGTGTTAAAAATGAGAAAAGTTGCTGATGATTTAAAAGTTGCTGCGATCGTGGGCAATTGCATGTCAAACCCTGCGACTGTTTATGATAGTGCAATTATTAATAGTTTAAAGGAAACATATCCTAAAGAATTTTGCCCTATCGTCATTTCTAAGAGTGTAAAAGTTAAAGAATGTAAAAGCCCTGCTATTTCTAAATCAATTGTAGATTATGAACCGACATCTAAAGTGGCCAAAGAATATCTTGGTGTAATTGATTTTATTTTAAATGCATAAGGACAGATGATGAAAATTGATCTCAGAAAGCAAGCTGTAACTGGTGCTCTTATTAAAGATAATACAGCAGATTGGAAAAATATCGCAAATAAAGAGATAGAAGAAAATAAAAATTTGAAAGATCTGATTGAATCATTAGAGAAAGAATTAGCAAATAAAAGCAATTCTGACATCATGGAAATTGATCCCAAAAAATGTCGAAATTGGAAATATGCAGATAGAAATAGATTTGAACTAGGTAGCATCGAAGAGCTAGCTGAAGATATTAAACAAAATGGACAATTACAACCAGCTATAGTGCGAAAGATAGATTCTTTAGATTATACTTATGAAGTAATTGCAGGTGAAAGAAGATGGCGCGCATGTTCTTTTTTGAACATAAATTTAAGTGCGGTTATAACGAATGAAGATGATGCCGGTTGTTTGGTCATTCAAACAAGCGAAAATAAGAAAAAAAGTTTATCTGCTTATTCTTTGGCGATTGCTTATGAAAAGGTAATGACAGATTTGAATATTAGTCAGAACGAATTATCTAGAAGGTTAAACATTCCAAAAACATCATTTAGTGAATTAATGTCTTTCAATAAAGTACCAAAAGAAGTCTGGGAATCAGTAGAAGACATGTCAAAAGTAAAACCGAAGACAGCTGCCATGTTATCCTTGTTGTGTAGCAAAGGCGATGATTACCTTGCTGCTATTATTAATTACTCCTCTAAAATCCGCGAAGGAATTGGTACAGACAATCTTATGAAGTTGATAGAGAAACATCTCTCCAATATTAAAACAAATAGAAATTCTTCACGAGTTTATGAAGGGAAAACAGGAGAGGTTTTATTTCGCATCACGAGTGAAGGAAGGATTTCCCTATCCAAAACCATGGTTAAAAAAATCGATATTGGTAATCTTACGGCGTATTTAGGTAGCTATTTAGAAGAGTTGGCATAGTGTACGCGGCGCGTACTGCAAGTGTACGCGCCGCGTACGGCATCAATAGGTATAATTCATAATATAAACTTGAAAACAATCTCACAAGCAACAGAGTAAAATACCAATATTTTTTCCTAACTCATAAAATCAACAGTTCGGATTGTTGATTGAAGGGGGGCTATTCTTATCGGGATGATTCATCCTTATTTTGCGATGCCAAAATTTTCGATAAATACGCCGAGAAAAAAGTCTGGAAATTTCCGAAACAATGATATGAATTTATTGATTTTTCTGAATACTATTAAACGACAATTACCTTAACTGATTCGTATCGCCCCCTAAAGAATCGAACTATTTTTTTCAGCCGTCATAAAAGATATTGATAAAAAAATCAACAGAATATGAGAACTTTGATTCTGTTGATTTACTTAATAAGGATCGATGTTTCTGTTGAAAGTGTCACGTAGCAGCATAGACGCCTTTGTTTTTTAAAGCGGTTTATGCTGCTACGTGACACTTTCAACAAAACCCGAAAACGCGACAGGCATTGCTCATTAGTGGGTTACTTGATACAATCGTCCAAAAAACTATCATTGGAACTCTCATGTCTTCAAATATTATGGATATAAGTGATGTATTAACCACCTTGTTAAAAAAAGCTCTGTTGACAGAGTCGGAATTAGCACGAAAAATAAATGTTCCAAGAGCAACAATAAATCGGTTGGTATCAGGAAGAACCCCAGACCCAAGAGCATCGACACTTAATTCAATAGCTGAATACTTCAATGTTTCAGTAGATCAATTGATTGGGAAAAAACCACTGTTATTAGATCAGAGTGATTCACTGGCCGAGATACAGAACACACATATACCAATTATCAAACTAGAAGATAGCGCCCTTTCAACCACGAAGTGCAACAGTGGTTATAAACTAAGCTCCAGCTAGAGTGAGCCACGGAAAGTTGATAATCTCAAGGTGCGAACCAAGGAGATTA
>VFKX01000056.1 GCA_009885285.1 Candidatus Falkowiibacteriota bacterium | reverse complement strand
TGGAATACCTACTATTCTGGCGTGTTGGGCGGAAAAGATGAAACTATTCTGGCTATTTATTCTCACATGATTGATAATCCGCTTTATTTGTCGAATTATCCAATCGGACATTTAATCAGTTTTCAGGTGGAAGGACAAATGAAAGGAAAGTCAATGGCTGATGAAATTCAGAGGATGTACACTCAAGGGCGTATTATCCCGCAACTATGGATGAATAACAGCGTGGGCGTGGATATTTCGGCCGAACCATTGTTGAAGGCTGTAAGAGAAGCGTTGGAGTAGAAAAAACATAATAATTCTTAGAATTCGATTTTGCTTCTTTTGGGATGACATAGTTTCAAATCTGTCATAAACTTTCTTATCGACAGAGTCGGAACTCTGTCGTCCCGGACAGTGAGTTGATTATTTTCGGAATACGATTTGCTTCTTTCGGGATGACAGAGTTCCAACTCTGTCATAAACTTTCCTATTCGACAGAGTCGGAACTCTGTCGTCCCAGACAATACAACTCTGCCTGAAACTTTTATGGGGAGAATTATTCACTAATTGATAGCATACTTTTTTTTAGTTCATTACAAAAAAAACACCTCCGAAAACATTGAGTTTTCGGAGGTGTTTCAAATATTATTGGTATCTAAATCTTTATTTTTGGATCATAATTTTAGCAGCTTTTTTGCCTGCACGTACAATGTACAATCCCTTAGATAAGTCTAAATTAGCAGAACCATTCACCAATTCTACTGTTTGAATTTTAGCACCCAAAGCACTGAAAATTTCAACTTTTGAAGTTGGCGAGTTAGTTACAGTAAGTTTTTTACCTACAAGGTTTACTTCTAAATTGTTTGCGGATGGAGTATTTAACCCTGTAGAGGTGAATAAAGCTGCCCAAGAAGTAGCAACACGGATACCGTCAACAATTACATTTTGATTCGCAACACTTGTTGTTTGACCTTGTCTCAAAGCAATACTTCCTAAATCTGTTGGTGTTGCAGCTGCAGGACCTTTGATTTCAAGAAATGTTGCTTGTGGAGTTGTGGGTTCTGATGCCGGCATTGTTTCAAAAACATATAATGAATTAGTCTTTGATGCAAAATCATACTTCAATACCACCAAATATGTCGAGTTAATTGTAATAGGAGTATAGTTACTTGGTGCAGTATCACCTAAACCTAAACCATTCCCAGTAATATTTACCCAAACTCTAGAGAAAAATGTTGTACCTATTACAGTGGGTCCAAAATGTAAAAAATATGAAGCAGCAGCGTTTGATGCTAGAGATTTGACCATGAACGATGCATATACAGTTCCAGAAGTTTGGGAAGTAATAGTTTTATTTTGATCAGCGAATTTGCCAGTTACTGAAGCTGCACCGCCAATTCCAGAACCAGGATAACCAGAAAACGTTAAACCACTAACAACAAGAATTGAATCAGGGGTTGCGCCTGCTCCACCATGGATTAACCAACCTGCAGCTTTAATTCCACTTCCAATTGTGTAATCGAAATCTTCAGTTAATAACCTTTGCCCTTGTGCAACCATTACGCAAGCAATAAAAGAAAGTAATAGAGTAATTTTTTTCATGTTCTTTATTTTTTAAATTATTAATATGTTTAATTAAACTAATCACAAAGATAATGTATAAATATTACAAAAACAATACATTTTTTGGTCCTGCGCATTAATATTTTAATAAAAAAAGTGTTGGTAGTTGTAAACTATTGAATTACAGCACGTACATGTGTATTTTGAAAAGTTTAATGAATTATTCCCCTAAAAATTATGTTTCATTATTAAAACAGATTATCAATAAACAAAGTTCGTGCCTGCTTTATCATTAACTATACATCACATAAAATAATATTACCTTTGCAATCATTTTAAATTTACAATCTATGGCGGAAACGTTGAAACCAGAATATATTTTTGAAACAAGTTGGGAAGTCTGCAATATGGTGGGTGGAATTTATACCGTCCTTTCTACGCGGGCTGCCACATTAAAAAAGACTCATAAAGATAAATTGATTTTTATTGGACCGGATGTTTGGATAGATAAGCAAAATCCATACTTTGAAGAATCGTTAGATATGTATTCTGACTGGAAAGCATTTACCGAAAAGGAATACAATTTGAAAATACGCATTGGTCGTTGGAATATACACGGAAAACCAGTAGCTGTTTTAGTTGATTTTATGCCTTTAATGATCAAAAAAGACGAAATTTTCGGACAGATTTGGGAACAAGTAGGGGTGAATTCAATGGCTGCGAATGGCGATTATGATGAGTCGTCGATATTTGGTTACGCCACCGGTATAATAATGGAGAGTTATTACCGCTTTTTCAACTTAAACTACACAAACAATGTGGTTGCACACTTTAATGAGTGGATGACTACATTTGGCGCTTTTTATATTAAGAAAAATGTACCCGAAATTGCCACTATCTTTACAACCCACGCCACTTCAATTGGTCGCTCTATCTCGGGGAATCATAAACCTTTGTACGATTATTTGACTGAATATAACGGCGATCAGATGGCGCAGGAGTTGAATATGGTTTCGAAACATTCCACCGAAAAAACGGCTGCGCACGTGGTTGATTGTTTTACTACTGTAAGCGATATCACGGCTGTAGAATGCGCTCAATTGCTAAATAAAGTTCCCCACGTGGTTACTCCCAATGGTTTTGAGGATGATTTTGTGCCAAAGTCTAAGAAATTTGTAAATGGAAGGAATGATGCGCGAACAATATTGCGACATGTAGCCGAAACGTTGCTTGGATATACTTTGACTAATAATGCTTTATTTGTCAGTACTGCAGGTCGTTACGAATATAAAAACAAGGGAATTGATACTTTGTTGGAGTCGTTGAAACAGCTTTCAGAGTTCTGCGATTTAAAAAAAGAAATTGTTGTATTCATAATGGTTCCAGCACATATTAAAGGATTTCGAGTGGATTTAGCTTCCAGTTTGAAAAATCCTGAATCAAAATTATATTCGTGGAACCGATTTACAACCCACGAATTGTATGATTATTACAATGATAATGTGATGTCGGCAATCAATTGGTTTCATTTTACCAATCAGCAAACACAACCTGTAAAAATAGTATTTGTGCCTTCGTACCTTAATGGGTCTGATGGCATATTTAATAAAAGTTATTATGATTTGTTGATAGGTATGGATTTAACTGTATTTCCCTCATACTACGAACCTTGGGGATACACACCGCTCGAAAGCGTCGCTTTTTCCGTACCTACCATTACAACGGATTTGTCCGGTTTTGGTCTTTGGGTATCACCTAATCCACAGGATATTGAGAGTGGAGTAGGTGTGATACATCGTTCGGACTACAATGCATTTTTGGTAGCAACTCATATAGCCGAAATGATTCAAAAATTCGCATCTTTCAATGAAACGGAAGTAGAAGTCGTTCGTAAAAAAGCCGCAGTTATTGCCGAAAAAGCACTTTGGAAGCATTTTATACATTATTACGACAAAGCGTATAGCATTGCGCTCGAAAATAGAAATAAAAGATTGTAAAAATGTTATATGGCTTAATATTCGTCAATTTATGATTGTCGAACGTTAAAATTGGAAAATGTTATTATTCAGTGGATTGCTCTTAAAGCCTTTATAAAAGGGATATTTTTTCTCATTAATCATATTTCGCCGCAAACGTTTGAAATATTAAAGTCAGGTTTTAATTGTATTTCTACTATTCTTAACTGTATTTTAATTATTTTTGTGGCAAAATTTTATTTTTTCCATTCTTTGAGGTACTAGTATATTTTATATAAAAAAGATTCATTAAGCTTATGAAAATTAGAGTTAACAACGTAAATGAGACAAACTTAAAGGAAATAAATGTGAAGTCACATTTACCCGCGAGTTTAAATAAATTAGAAGAGATTGCTCAAAATATCTGGTGGGTTTGGGATAGTAACGCCAAGAACTTATTTCGACAAATTGACCGTGAAGCATGGATAGAAGCTTCTTCGAATCCGGTGCTCTTGTTGAATATCCTGAATTACGAGAAATTAGTGGCAATGGGAAAAAACACAGAGTTTATCAAGAAAGTTGATGCTGTGTACGACGATTTTAAAGCCTATTTAAACGTTCCTAAAAATACAAAAACTCCATCCATTGCCTATTTCAGTATGGAATATGGTTTGACAGAGGTGTTGAAAATCTATTCTGGAGGTTTAGGCGTTTTAGCCGGTGATTATTTGAAAGAAGCCAGCGATAGTAATGTGGATTTAACTGCCATTGGTTTTTTATACCGTTATGGTTATTTTACTCAAACGCTTTCTGTTGATGGACAACAAGTGGCTGCTTATGAAGCTCAAAACTTCAATAATCTTCCCTTAAAACAAGTGAAGGACGAAAACGATCAGCCGGTAGTGGTTGAAGTTCCATATCCTGGCCGTACGGTGTATGCTTACATCTGGAAAGTTTCAGTTGGACGCATCTCATTGTATTTGCTTGATACCGACAATGAAATGAATAGTGAGTACGATCGTTACATTACGCACCAATTGTATGGCGGCGACTGGGAAAATCGTATGAAACAAGAAATCATGTTGGGAATTGGTGGAATGTTGGCGCTTAAAAAGTTAGGAATAGAAAAGCAAGTATATCATTGTAACGAAGGTCATGCAGCCTTAATCAATGCGCAACGCCTTGTTGACTTGGTATCTGACAAAAAACTGACTTTCAATCAGTCATTGGAAGTTGTGCGTTCGAGTTCACTTTATACGGTTCATACTCCTGTGCCTGCGGGTCACGATAGTTTCGAAGAAAGTTTATTCCAAAAATACATGAGCGAATATCCAGCTAAATTAAATTTAAGTTGGGACGAATTCATAGATATGGGACGTGAACATCCCGGCGATCATAACGAAAAGTTCAGCATGAGTGTTTTTGCCTGTAACACTTGTCAGGAAGTAAACGGTGTAAGTTGGTTGCATGGAAAGGTTTCTCAAGAAATGTTCCAACCAATTTGGAAAGGCTATTTCCCTGAGGAATTGCATGTTAGTTATGTTACTAACGGCGTTCACTTACCAACATGGACTTCATCGGACTGGAAAGCAATATATGAGAAGTATTTTACAAAAGCTTTTTATGCCGATCAGTCGAATATGAAAATTTGGGAAGGCGTGTACAAAATTCCAGATGAGGAAATCTGGCGTACACGTATGAACCTTAAAAATAAATTGGTAGATTATATAAAAGATCAATTCCGCGAAAATTGGTTGAAAAATCAAGGCGATCCATCCAGAATTGTATCTGTTCTCGAAGCTATTAATCCAAATGCATTGATCATCGGTTTTGGTCGTCGTTTTGCAACTTACAAACGTGCTCACTTGCTTTTTACCGATCTTGAAAGA
>VFKX01000071.1 GCA_009885285.1 Candidatus Falkowiibacteriota bacterium | reverse complement strand
CCGTGTCAAGACCGCTTCCCGTGTCAAGACCGCTTCCCGTGTCAAGACCGCTTCCCGTGTCAAGACCGCTTCCCATGTCAAGACCGCTTCCCATGTCAAGGCTACCAATAGTTAACCCGTATTTACCAGTTTTCCCGTTGTCTCCTCGTTGTCCAAGCGGTCCGGTTAATCCAGTTTTTAATCCTATTTTAGTTTCTGGCAAAACATACGCTGTTCCTAAAAGTTGTGGTTTTACCCCTGTAGCAGAAGAGCGATAAGCCCAATATTTAACATTTACATTTTTGCAAACTCCCAGAAAGTCTGGAGGCAACAAAAAATATTCTTCCGAAAACCAACTTTCATCCTCGCTATCTCCCGTGCCAGGGCCAGTCCATTCCCAAGTCATTTCTTTTAACGTGGGTAGTTCTGCGTCAAGTATTTGCACAGTAACAGGCACATAAGCATTACCATTCCATTGGTTTTCTTGATAACTTGTATCTGGCAACACAAGAACATCCCAAGTAATTTTAAAGTAAACCCCTTTGTTTGGTTCTCGCGCATTTGTTGATGCTGGGTTCTGCCCCCATGATGTCATATGTGGAATTTGCCAGCGATATGAGACTAACCTTCTTTTAATAGCTGTGATCTCCGATGGAGAAATTTCTTTGCAGATTGTTCTACTTAAAGCTTCAGTAACTGCTATGGGATCAGAACTGCGTCTAAACCTAAAAGGATTAGGCTCCCAAAAAGGATCAGCAAGTGCGCGATCAATATAAATATCTGCTTCTGTTATTAATGAACTAAACGGATCTGCTTCAGGATCAGAAAATGTAACAGTAGATGAGCTAAAAGACTGTCCCGTATTAGGTGGCGTAGCTGTCCCTGTTGTTACTGCTAAAAAAGTGAGAGAAGAACGACTTGTGTTTTGCGTAAATGTTTCAGTAATCGTAAGACCATTTACTCCAGGGCCACCAACTGCTTCGTTTGTATTAATAACAGTAGCCGAAGTTTCCATAAGATCATCAATATCATCATTATACCTTCTATAATATGTTCTTGTAGACCTATATGAGAGGCTAGATCCGTCTGAAGCACTGGCTGAATCACTAGAAACAACTTTTTTAAAATATGTTTCAGTTATAGAACACGGTAAGTCTTCATACTCCTCATATGGAGAGACCGTACTTCCCCTCCTGCCTAGTAATCCAAGGGTTAACTCTATTGATTCGGAAACTTGTGCAGGAGGAGATCCAGTTGGCAGCTCGCAACAACCACAATCTAAAAGATATTTGTTCCAAATGTCTAGTGATTCAACTTTCATTAGTCGCGTTGGGCTGAAAGGTTTCCTGCGCAGTGGTTAATTCTAATAACTCCACAACCTACTGCTTCAAAGCTTGGCGTTCCATTGTTATTACTATCTCTTGGCAATGAAACAGTAAGTTTGCCAATTGCCACAATAACCCTTCCAGACGCAGATTCCGCAGTTGGACTTGTGCCGCTTGGATAGTTATTGCTGCTGGTTCTGTTCCAATCTGGGCTACTGCTTGTTTTAATTCCCGGCATAAGAACTACATTGTCATCATCTGTGTTTACCGTTACATTAACCTCAATATAATATAAAAATTCTCCTAGTGAGCTTAAGTTTATTTCTTCTGAATTAACATTATACGTGTCATTTCCAGCAATAATTACCCCACCGCGAATAGCGCTATCACCATCATCATTAGTAATAATCTCTCCAAATGGGCATATTTCAGAAGACTCCACCGCCTCATCATACCCCTCACCAAAATACTCAACATCTGGAGTGTGGTACTCAACGGGCCAGCGGTCCCGGTTGCGTTGTGCAGCCGGAACAACATCTAAAATAGTTTGTGCTTCAAGTTCGCCAGCCATGTTAATCAGTGATTAGAGTTGGACGTAAAATTCGCGGATTACGTATCCATCTCGGTATGGTTCGGCAGATACGTCGGCTAAGATCTTCATACCTACAGAGGAAGGTGGGACTGTTGCTGGAAATGATGCCGCCCATTCTTGCGGTCCATATTCAGGATCGCCGTTACCCGTAATTTCAATAGAAAAATTATGAACGCCATGCAAACACGAACCAATTGTAATGCCTCCACGAGGAGTTTGAAATGATATGGGGGATGGTCGGAAGACCTCCGGCACCAAAGGCGAAGGGGTTGTAGACCAGTATTCTGTTACTTCAGCCGCCATAGGGCCACTGAATCCATCTGAAAACACAGGCTCCCACCGATACACTGCCGCTCCATTTTTATGTGAAAATATAGATAAGTTGAGATCTATCAACGTAGCTGGAATATTCACGTTAACAGAACCTGCGTAAATTTTTGTTGCGCCAGCTACGCGCACGATAGAAATATTTTCGTAAACATTCTTACCATTTTGGGAGTAGACCAAACGGGAGCGTGTGTTTACACCGCTGTTAGGACTGCTGCCGTATGTGGTTGTCTGGGTTTCAGTAAGGATCTGATTTTCTTCCGTAGCTGATGTGTAACCACCTCCTGTGATGGCTAACGTTGATGTCTGGTTAAGATAAACATTCTTTACTCCGTCGCTCCATACTTGACTCGATTTTTCGCCGCCAGTGCTAGTTGAGTACGTACCGTCCCACGTGACACTTCCCCAAGTGTTTGGATCGATATCTTTTGTAATGCCTGTGACGGCTAAAATTGATGTCTCGTTAAGATAAACGTTATTTACTCCGTTGCTCCAAACTTGACGCGACTTCTCGCCGCTAGAGCTAGTTGAGTACGTTCCATTCCACGTGACACTTCCCCAAGTGTTTGGATCGATACCTTTTGTGGAGCCTGATACAGTCGCGGACGTAGTGGCCGCCTCGTAAATTTTAACCGAACCATCGTTGTAAATTAACTGAACCGAACCGCCTAATGGAGCAGTAGAAGATGTCGTGTAATTAGTAGTGGTTACTATTTTGCCCCATTGTTGTGCGTCTGTCTCCACCCCTTTAAGACCAGTCTTGGCAGTTGCCACCTCTGCAACATTCTCATAGATGTTTGAATCAGGACCTTCCCATACTAACTTAGCAGAACCGTTACCCGTTAACGGAACAACGGCAGTAAGCCCGGGTGTCATACGGGAAACGATTTTAACAAAAGGTTTCTGTTCAATAGCCTCATCCACGGATGCTGTGTTCAACACAAAATCTTGAACCACTAAGGTTTCTTCCGCTCGATCAGGCGTTTCTTTTTTGTACGACTTGGCTACCTCCTTGTTTGTGAGTGCCGGGGTGGTCGGGATGGCGCTTGTCGCGATCTTTCGCGTAGTCTTAGTCTGGGTCAGGTCTTTTCGGTAGCGCGCTGGCGGCATTCCAGCCGCTTCTTTGGAAACCTCCTTGTCGATAGGATCAGGCCATGTCGTCCCCTTGACGCGCTTGGTTTGTTTGATTGACTTACCGTTACCCAGCGGGTCAACCGTCGACGAGATTACATCTAATCCAGTGTCCGCGTCCGTGCCTTCCACGACAATCTTCTCTTCAACTGTTTGGGTGACCAGAGTTCCATACTCCTCCCCTTCAAGAACATTGGTGTTTTCCTGAATCACTTCAGTCGTATCCACACGAGTGGCCTTGCCGGTGTTGTCCTGCTGTTCCACTATGGACGACGTAAGATTGCCGGTAATCGCAGTTGGCTCGGTCGCCGGGTCCACCTCCTGCTTGGTGCGGACGGTAGTGATTTGTTTGCGGTACTTCTGCGGGATGAGACTTTCTTGTCCCGTGCTTTTGGTCGTCCACTCGGGGCCATCGAGCTTTTGGAATACCCACAAAAGATCCGGAGTTCCCTGCATTGGCGCAACGTCCACCAGCACGTAGTCCAGATAACGGTCGGATTCCTGCTTCGACAGCCCGATGCTGGTGATCGGTGTGCCCCACGGTTTCTCAGGATACTTGGACGCGTTCAGCGTAGGCATCCGCACCATGACAACGTAGTGCCCCGTTGAGGGGTTGAGAACGTCCTCGATACGCGGCACATTAGTCGGTGGTTCTTGGGCAGCCATACGTCGTAATATGTCAGTATCGTATTACTAAGTCAAGTCAGTTGCCTGAAAATGTTGTGCATCATATCCCCACTCCACCGCACCGGAAAGCCATCCCTCGCGATAGAAACATTCGATGATCTCCATCGGCATGGATGCTTTCATCGGCCACGAGTCTTTGAATTCGTTGGTGCCGACGGCCAGATCAATCGCTGCACCGTAGGCATGCACCGAGTATGAACTACCCCCACGCTTATTCCGGAAATTATAAACACCGGCAAAATCGGACGCAATGCGCATGACCACTAGGTTGTCCCCGTGCCGATCCTTAATATCTTCCAAGACCCGCATGAGCGAGTGGCTGCATTCGGCATTCACGCGTGTGGTGGCCACGGCCTTGCCCGCATAGAACGTCGGGTACGGGAATGTTATTTTTTCCAGGTTGAACTCGTTGCCCGGGGTCCCGTAAAACGCCTGGAGAGATGCTTGTTTCTGGTGAGGCCACGGACACGGTGATGGGGCCAGTGAACGTACATAGGCTTTGCATTGCGCGATCGATTTGGGCCCCCAGAACCCATCGGGTTCGGTACCTATGCGACGCTGCAGCCGTACGATCTCGTTTTGCACCATTTTATTTTTTATCTATTCGGTCCACATGATAATCCAGAAAAATTACAGCAGCCAATAAAACTACCGCAATTACAGCTGCTGTCCCCAAAAGGAACAGCAGCCATTTCAAAATCAAGATGCCAATAGCTATCATTTGTCCGCAAACATTTGATTAGCAATAGCAACTGCCGACGCTGAATCTAGCGATCCAGTAAACGTTCCATCTGGATTGTTGGTAACGGTGCAAGAACTAAGTCCTGCGACGATGATGAGTGCGATGAGTGTTTTCATTTTGCTTTAATGTTAATTAATCCCATGATAGCCAATCCAACAATAAGAATGCTGTTCTGCAATTCTGGGTCCAACTGCAAACCAAACGCCATTGCTAGTGCAATGATTCCTTTCCATGTGCTTTCTTCTTTTAGTTTTTCAATAATTAGGTTCATAGTATTATTTTAGGTTCTTTGTTATAATCGATATGGCACTGAGAACTGATACAATTATAGCTGCAAGATATGTTAATGTTTGCAGCCAAGGGTTTATTTCATCAGGTAAAATGTTTAGGAAAATACTCGCTATAGGTGCGCCTATTCCTAAAATAAATTTTGTTCCTAAATCAGTGTGGTCAAAGGGATTGATCATTTTGGGGTAGCGGTTGTGGTTCTGACAATTTTGCTGATGCGAAAATTCCTTGGTATGGTTGGTGCAGGCGGCACGACAAGGGTTGTTGATTTCTCGCTTTCCCCTGCAATGTTGCTACCCGTGACGTTTGCATTTGTTTTAGCATCTGGTATTTGTACTGTGATCTCGGTGTTCGAGGTCGTTCCTGCTGGCACCCCGTTGATGTAAAGAGTGTAAGACGTAGCATCGGGGCTTGCGTCCCATCCGAATGTAACGGTACGTTCGGCTGCGAGCGGCAGGACTAAGGCGAGGAGTAGGATTAGGAGTTTCATAAGGTTTAACGATCTACAACAGAAGCGTCTGTTGGCGGGGTCATGATTTGAGGATAAGTAAATGCACCAGTGTCTCCAACTTGACTTCTTAACGCATCTATTTGTGCAACAATCCACGGGTAATTTGATTCTGCAAAGGGACTCTGGCCTCCGCCTATTAGTGCTAGTGCTACCTCACCACCATCACCAACAAATAAAAAAGGTGTGCCGCTATCTCCAGAGCCCGTGGCCAACCTTGCAGCAGCCGGGTATATATCGGGCCGATCAAACAAAGATCCAATAAATTGAGCTTGTGGCGTTAATAGAGCATTTTCTGTGTTTAAGTATGCGGGGTTGTAGGGTAAAGTAGTGTATCGCCAAGGTCTATAAGCATTAAGTGTATTTTCACTTGCTTGCATTTGCACATATTCACCAAACGACTTGCCTATTTTAGCATTGCTAGCATTTGCCGACTCTGCCTGTTGAATAAATGCGTCTTTTATAAGAACTGTATTCAGGCTAAAACTTGTCAGCAATAGTGGTTGTATTTGGTTAAATTGATTAAAGTGTACACCTCCACCAAAAAACAATTTATTAGAATCTAAAAAGTTCATTCCAAGTAATTTTACGGGAGTGATAGACGAAGGAACGTCGCTTTCTAATAAATATATTGTGATATCCATGTGATCTGTTGCAAAACTTAAATCTTCAAATAATTCAAAGTCTGGGTTCGACAAAGAAGAAACATGGTTAGGTGTTGTAGATACTTTATACAAATAATTAAAACTTGCTACTATTGTTTTTGTATATGTTATGTTGTTTTTATCTTTAAAAACTACAGTGTTACCTACCGTGTTGTTTGTGTCGCTTACTCCATGATTATTAAGAGTGTTTATTGCCCCCCCCGCAGAATTAGAACTCCAATGCCCAACGCCAATGCCTATTCTTGGGGCAATTAAGCACCCCAAATTTGCTTGTGTGTATGTAGGGTTGAATAAATTACTGCCGACAGGAACGCCAGTAGTGTTCAAAGAATAAGCCCAGCTATTTGGATCGTAGTTTACAACTATGGTAAGTGGGTTACTACTACCATAACCTGCTCCTGGCGTAGAAGTCTCAAATCGATTGCTATTTTTTCCTGCCTGTTTTAGTCTGGACAAAACTTGCCACAAAGACATTTCGGACGGAAGAATTGAACCTGTCATGCCTGTGAAAATCGGGTTTGCTCTATTTATTTTTGTAAGTGATATGTCTCTAGACTTCTTTATTCCTTTGTTTTCTACTTCAACATTCAAAAGCAAATTCTGACCATATGGATTATCGGATGCAGATGGCGCAGTCCTTACCGTAAAATCTTCAATGTTAACGGCCCGGTCAACAAATTCTATTTTGTTTAATTGCTTGTTGTGCTGAACATTTCCAAAAACAAAATCTGTTTCAAGTGGTATAGGTGTTAAAGTTGCATCAAGATTAGTGATGATTTCTTTTTCCACAAAAACAGTTGTAAGCGTTGCGGAAAAAGTCATATTTAAACTGTTAACAAATAATGGTAGCTCGGCAGAAAATGTAGTCCTAATAGGACTACTATCCGAAAGATCTGGAAGATCAATTTCACTTAACTCTTTTAATTTGACTGTGACAGGCATTTAAGTAAGCGTGGTAATAATAGATAATGTAGTATCAAATGTAACTTCATCAGTTACGTTCTCTAAGTAATTATATTTAGTAACGTAGATCCCGTCTTCTCCTTTTTTGTAGTAGTCCTTATCGCCAAATATAATGTATTTACCAAGAGCGTAAGTTGGGATTATTGCTCCTGCTTCAGTAGCGGAATAGTAAAACGCAACCGCAATGTTGTTTATTTTATATTGCTCAAAACTGCCTGATGAACTAAACTTGTTCAAAGTATTGGTAGTCGTGT
Organism: Candidatus Falkowiibacteriota bacterium; assembly: GCA_009885285.1. GTDB lineage: Bacteria > Patescibacteriota > Patescibacteriia > Patescibacteriales > UBA12465 > UBA12465. The sequence continues at coordinate 11,778 of VFKX01000071.1, read as the reverse complement.
CATACCACAAGACTCCAACGTAGGGTAATCCTGAGCCTTTAGCGAAATAGGTTCCAACGTGTAGCCTATCGTGGCTAAAAATACTTGCTTGTACAACTAGGTCCCTAGTTGCGCCCTCTTTTGGGTCAACATCATAAATTATCGTTGATGGATCAAATGCTAAATAAGTTGTTCTTGTTTGAGCTCCAGAAATAACCGAATAAGGGCCGGAGCTTGATGTTTCGTTGCTTATTTTAGTTGCGATTGATTCAACGGAAAAACCACTCAATATGCTAGCATCGATTTCGTAGCGCATTTGTAAAACAGTATTGTTTGTAACTGTATTATCACCATAAACTACATTATTAAATAAATAAAATTTGTTAATTGTATAATTTTCCGAATCAAGTCTTCCCGTATCGGGTACTGCTTCATCAGTATTAGCCCAGCAAGCGTACACTTGCAGGATGCCAAGTTGCGCGCTGCCACTTATATGCGGGCCGTTAACCTTGATAGACAGCCTAACCATTCCCGGATCCCCGTTTGGTTTGGCTGCAACTTTTTTTCTGAGTATCGTTTTATTTTTGATTACCGAAGCTGGGTAGCGTGTTGTTTGTATATTGCTTAAAACATTACCTCCAGTAATACTGCCGTTGTGACGACTTAAAAAGTCTCCGTTGTAGGCAAGAGTATTGTTTGGAGCAATAGCAGTACCAAGTTCATTCAATATTAAATGTGTTGGATGCAGCTCAGGAATTTCTGATAAACCCGTAAGATTACTGCCGTCGAGTACTGGTAGTTTTGCATTACCGCCTGTGGTTGTCGCAGCAAGAAGCACAGGGACGTTTCCCACTGATGTGCCAGTGGCTACAAACCCTGCGGTTCCAACACCAAGTGCTTCAAGTGCTGTCCTATGGCTGACTAGCCCTGTGCCAATAGCCCCAGCGTTTTCATCTGAGGTTAAGAGTTTGTCAACTTTTGGTTTTACAGTTATGTTAGCCATTATATTATTTGATTAGGCGGTTGGTTAAACTATCTAATTACCAAATGTAGTTTTGTTTTACGTCGGCGTACCATTTAGTTCCGTCTGAAGTGAACGTAAAAAGATCTAAGCGACCCGCCGTAGCGGTTAGCGTAGGGGCTGTCCCGCCTGACCATACAACTCCGAACCAAGTAACTGTCCCAATACCAGTAGCAGGTTGCTTTACCAACAACTTAAAAGTTTCACCGTATACAGGAAACGGAACGGATATTTCGCAAGCGGTAGACGCAGTTAAAGTGATTGACTGAAATGGACCGTCACTTAGGTTTAAAAGTTTATAAGTAGCAACAACTGCATAAGGAGTATAAATTGTAGGCTCAGTGTATGGAAACCAACAATCTCTAAAAGAGTCATAAATATAAGTACCATAAATAAAGTTATTTATATCAGAAACAGTATGGACATATCCATGCCAAATGCCTGATGTTGCGACTGTAGGAAAATTTATCATATAAGTAAATTTGTTATTGTTTTAATTAAGCCAATGGCAATGTTGGATTTGTTACTGTTGTAATTTTAATAGGTGTAATTTCGTGTGCTGACGCAGCTCTATTAACTAAGTCTTGCAAATAACTAATCCCATTGGAGTAACCCAATTGGCCACCGTCTCCAAATTTCAAGCCATACAGGTATAACTTATTGTTAATTAACAAGTATTTAGGGCAACCAGTATCGCTATTCTCTGTGCCATGACCAAAAGGATAGCGTAACAAGTTTTCTTCTGCACTATAATTATCGCTACCCCTAAAAGGCATAACCGCACATTTTCTGTTTTGTGTAGTTAATTGATTTCCAGCAGCACTCGAACTTGCGCCACCTTGAGAAATATAAACCATTGGTGGATTTAAACTATTCATAATTTCCCGGTTTATGTCTAGTTTAACTATTGGTATTACAGAAAGCGTAGGCGGAGCAGCATCTGCGGTTATACATATAGACATATATGTCACTATGCGCGGCGACGCGTCTACGAAATTTCTTTCTATCGTTGTTGTAAACGTAGTGCCATCTGATTTTGGCCAAGTAACAGATCCACTGAATGGTGCACCGCTTGTTAAACTTAGAAAAAATCTTCCACCTAAAGGTATCAATGCGGAGTTCTGACGATAAACGCCATTCTGCATGTGAAACCCACACAACTGTGAACGTAAAGAGTCTAGCCAGCAACTTGAGTTTCGAGTAAATGTAGTTGCCGTGCTATTGCTTGATAATCCAGTAAATAATTGCATGTCAGTTGTTGCATTTTTCCCATCTAATCTGGAATCAATTTGCTGTACCATGTGTGCCGCAAGCGCTTTGGTATATCCCTCTTTCTTGATATTTTCGTCATACTTTGTACCGATCCAACTTATTCCATCGTAAAATATTGACTGGGTTGATCTTAGATCAAACCATTCCATTCCAAGAATTGGGTTTGTTGGCGTAGTGTGACTTATGGTTACAGTAGAATCTAATTGCCAAGTATACGGAAATTCACTAATGCACTCGTATCGAAATACCCCGTTGGATATTGTGCTGTGCAGAACTTGACCCACTTTACCAACAGTTGAGCCGCTTGTTTGTGATGCAGTAAACAGAGGAGTTCCCAATGCTGGTTCAACCGGAGTCCATACTATTGTACTAGACGCTGGATTTTCTCCAGCACCTACTCCTGTCCAAGAACCTAATGGTGAAAAGTTTTCGTGGTATTCAAGGAGCCAGCTAGTCGCGGTGTCTTTAGTTAGTACCCAACCAGCATCAACTGTCGTGTAAGGCGCAAATCCTTCAGTAGCCCAAGTGGTAGTACTGGCGGCTACATCATAATATAAATATGGTGTTGCAACACTATAAGCGCCGTCTGGTAATAAATTATTTAGATTTAAAAACCTTAATTTACCGTTAACAGGAGCAGTAGTTAAAAATAATGTTGGAGCAGCGAGTTTTGCTGAAGTTACGGCACCGTCCGCGATCTTAGCGGTTGTAACGCCTGTAGTTGTACTACTAGAGTTTGCGAGCTTTGCGGTTGTAATGCTAAGGTCTGCTACGCTAGCTGATATAGTTACATCTCCATTACCAAGTAACGAATTGTTGTTTACTGTTTTAATACTACCGACGCTAGCATCAAGCATTTTAACCCAAGAGGCCGGGCCGCCCGTAGGTGTGTGAGCGTAATACATTGCTGCGTCTGCATGACTGTGGACGATAGCTCCATGCGATGTTGTTGCTGCCGGGAATAGAGCTGTGCTAGGGCTTGTAGACGGACCCGCCCAATTAAATGGAATCAAACTCCCAACACTTGGTGCTGTAATCGCGCCAGTATCTGACACAGTAACCAAACTGTTTTTAAGCAACTTACCCGTATTTGCATCAAACCGTGCAATAGCGTTGGGATCTGCGGTAGTGGGTCCAGCTACAGTTGTGGCTGCCTTGTCAAGAACACCACTAGCAAAACTAAGTCCTGAGCCTACCGTGATCTCTTCAACTGCACCTGTGATTGCGGTGGTGCGCCCAAGAATTTTAGCGGTGGACATATTTAATCCAGTTGCTACACCCCCCGTAACAACAGCACCTAAGTTTGTAAGTGCCGTTTTATGATCTTGTATGCTACCAGAGGCTGTTGCGTCCGAAGTTAATAATTTGTCAACTAATGTTTTTACTGTTATGTTAGCCATTATTTTATTTAGTTAGGTTGTAAGTAGTAGTCCGTACCGTTAGGGGCTACGTAAAAGTCAAAGCCATTAGAAGTTGGAGTTGTGTATCCCCTGTCAATTACTAGCGTAAGATCACTTACACTGTTTCCAGATGATAACGTAGTCACATTCACCGATGCTGCGCCAGCACTTGAAAGGGCAATGTTTTGGGCATTGTAATTTCCTACAGCAGCAGTTGATTTAAGTCGTACATAAACAGTAGTAGAGGAAATAGTTCCTGTTCCTGTTACTGTGACAGCGGCTAAGTAAGAACCTCCAGATGTTAAAGAAACTTCAAAGCTAGTAGGAGGAGTTACTGTAATTCCAGTCGTTATATTAACACCAGAAACCGTAAAGCTTGCAGGGCTTGACGCTGTGCCAAAAGTAGTGGCTAACGCACCAGATATGGCACCTTCAGTGATTGTAGGCGTTGCAGTTACAACAGCAGTGACACTGTTTCCAGTTGCAGCCGTGGTTACATTTGCGGTGGTTGCTCCAGTACTTGTAAGCACAATGCTCTGCAAATTGTACGTTCCAATAGGAGTAGTAGCCGCAAGGCGAACATAAACAATGGTTGAGGCAATCGATCCTGCTGCACCTACGGTAATGGCACTTAGGTATCCGCTTCCAAACGCTAGGGAAACTTCAAAGTATTCAGGCGCGGTCACTAGAATGCCCGCTGTCAAATTTGCACCAGCAACTGAGAAGGTTACTGGTGTTGACGCTGTGCCGGATGTGCTGGTTAAAGTGCCAGATAACGAACCGCTGTTAATTGTTGGTGAAGTACTTGCCACTCCACCGGAGATCGTCATCCAAAGATTATTAAAATAAACTTTTAGTACGTAAGTTGACGTTGACGTATCCACCCACAAAGCACCAGATACTGGAGAAGTTGGCGCGGTATTCGAAACTGTTGAAATACGCGCGTCTACATATCCTTTAGTTGTAACCTCGTCTAAGGCTACTGGATCTTGGACATTTTTAATCCCAGACTTTACTGGTAGCGTAATAAATGGCATAATTAAATTGTGTTAAATCTTAGTTTTACTGGAAACCCATCAGCTAATCCGGTGAAACCATAAAGATTGAAGACTTCACCAGAAATGGTAACCGTACTCACTACATTAGGATCAATAGCGAACTCACCAAAACCAGTAACTACTAAGTAAATAGATCCGACTGCAAATTCTGTTGCAAGCCATGCGTAATTTGTTGGTTGCGCATTAGGGTATGTAATTGTTAATCCTGCTGGACTAGACGGAGTTTGTACATCAGCTGTTGTCCATGTTGGTGGAGTACTGGTAGTTGTAATTTTATAAAAAGCCGGAAAGTAAACAGGCACTGCGCTAACCGTTCCAGTAATTGGGACGGTTGTTGACCCAGCTCCATTTGTTCCAGTTCCAATAACACTTCCGCTTAAAGTAAGCGTTTTGTTTAGAACATTCGTAAGTGTGCCATTTACTGAAGTTGCGTTCAACGCAGTGCTGGTTGCAGGGGTGATTGTTCCTAAGTACTGAGTAGCTGCCCCACTTGTTACAGAGTAATTATAATTTACTGTCGCTGTTGTTGTGTAAAACGGAAGCGACTGCTGTGCGTAAGATGCATTTAAACTAGCAACAAAAGCTGCAGGCTGAACATTTGTAAGAGTTCCTGCATTTGCAATGTTGAAAGTTAAAGAGTTAAAAGTCCCTGCAACTCTAACTGCCACGTTTGCTGCATAACTGGCGGCAAGTCCCGCAAGATCAGCCAGAGGAATGCTAATAAACAAATTAGGCCAAACGCCTGTAGACGAATATGTTCCTGCCAGTTCTACAGAATTAAGAAAAATCTTTGCATTAGTAATGCCACCACTCCCATTTGATGCCACCAGACTAATTGTGATCCCAGACGTATTAACAACAGATGGAGCAGAATATGCATCTTTAGATGCCAAGGATGTTGATGTCCATTTTGGAATAACACTTGAAAAAGATGGACTTGGTGGAACATAAGTCGCTTCTCCTCGGGTTACGTCTCTAAGTAAATTAAGCGTGCCTCCAGCAACCGTTCTAATATCCAGAGCATCCAGTATCTTCTGAGCCTGGATGTCCCAGTACAGTAAGCCGGGGCTTAACGCTGTAACTGTAGTGCTTCCGGATGTGTCCGCTGGAAGAATGTTTACTTTCGCAAAATTGCTGTCCGCAATAATCCCGGAGTTGCTTTGTTTTTTAATGGATGCCGCACTATCCAGCTGAGTGGCTGGTTGGCTTTTGGCTGTAAAAATTAATGACCATTCATTCTCAGGCAGAAAAGGACGACCGTTCCATTTCAGCGGTATGCTGAAAGTTTTCGTATCTCCAATGCGTTGACTGAGCTGGATCATCCGAGAATCAAGAAAGAGTCCGGGGTATCAAACCACGGGGTATTTAAGTAAGAGGCAGGGGCCGTTAAACCCCTGCCTCTCAGATCAATTAGGCTATGACAGCTACATTACTGCAGTTAAGCAGTCCCACACTCACGCCGCAGCGAAGGTGCATGATGGCGTAGCCCCACTCAGGATGGATTGGCTTGGCACCGCTCTGCATGGTACCACGGAAGTAACCCCACGTACCGTCTGGGTTTTCGAGCCGATCGCGGATGTTGAGGAACTTGAAGTCCCCACGATAGTTCTGAGGCTCGAAGCTCGTGTTACCACCAGGGCTGGTAATCGCACCAGGAACCATCGAACGCATCACATCCTTGACGAAGATGATAGATTCCTCGTAAGGAGCGCTCTCGTACAAAGGGTTGATGATAGAGCGAGTTCCTTTTGCTGTATTTTGGGCAACAGGGGGTGTCGCTGTAGTCTGATCTGCAATGTATGGTAGGATTTCGTTACGGTCTGTATCGAACCGGCGTGGGAAGTCATCGATCACGTGGTAGAATCCTCGATACGAGCGGTCCACACCAAGAGGCGCGTAGAGCTCGTTGACCTTGGCTGTGGTGTAGCGCATGTCATCAGCATTCTGACGGATAATGTTGTCCGAAGCCTCCGCGCTGGTGACCAGCGTGAACACCGGGGCACCATTCTCACGGCCAGCGCAGGCCGCGCCCGCACCATCACGCATCAAGCGCATGCGCGCCCAGTTGAGGATGCCCTGAGTCAGCGCAGACGTAGGCACTTGTGTCGGGTAAGCTGATGTATTCTCATGTAGGGTGCTGCCATTGAGCTTGGCGACGACCTTGTGCTCGCATAAATCAAAATACTGCTTCCGGTAACGGCGCTTCCAAATATACGCGACGTTCTGGGTGAGCATGTCAAACATGTTGCTAAGTTGCTCCTTGAACTGGAAGCCAAAGCGAATGTCGTTGATACAGAACGCTGGGGACTCGATTGCCTTTTGTGAAAGACCAAAGGTCCGGTAGCGCTGTGCGAACCCAAGCGTGGTGGCCGTGGGCACACAGTTGTTACCGGCAGGCGACGTGGTATTTTGCGTAACGCCAGCCCAGGTGTCCGTGTCAGCGGCGATCGTGCGCTCGAAGGTGAGCACGCGGATTTCTTCGCCCATGCCGTCTGGCCAGGCTTCTTGTTGAATCATCTTCAGCCAGAGGCTGGAGTCGACCGTTTTGGCGTAGATGTCCGGACCAATCAGGTTGGACTGTTGGATTAAAATTTGTTCGAGATTAGGCATAGTAGTGGTTCCCTTCCGGGGATGTTAGATTTGGTTAGAGTAAGAGTTACCCACATAGGTATCCCTCGTGGTCTCCCTCCTGAGCCCGGAAGGGACCTGCCACCGAAGTAGCGGGTGCTTAAGCTCATGGTTTGTGTGAGTAGCAGCTCACACTCTGCGCTATCGTCTTACGTCATACGACGGTATATGTCAACTGGAAAGTTGCGAAAATATAGATTCAAGAAAATTTTCGCCGTTAACAGGTGCTTGTGCCGACGGTGATGCCTGCCTCGCCTTGGTTGGAGACGCCGCTGTGCCGCTAGTGATGCGTGCCTTGAGCGTGCTATTCTCTGCGGCAATAGCGCGGAACTGCTTGATGAGTCTGGGTAGTACCACACCAGCGGCGGCACTGTATGCCTGGACATCGGTACCGGCGCTCCGCACGTCCGCCAGCAGGGCGTCCCGCTTGAGCTGCTCCATCACAGCGCTTTTGGATTCATTAGCGTCGAGTGGGTGGAACGGCATCTTATCTTCGAGAGACTCAAATAGTCGGTCCATGTGGGTTGTAAACTCACGCTTGTACTCGGCGCTGGAGCGCTCCTCAGTCTGCTTCTGGCGGATGCCCAACTCCTGAAGGGCTTCTTGGGAGCGATCCTTCATCTCGTTTCGCTTGTTGAGGATGGCCAAGGTATCATCTGCCATCTGGTAAATTTTGAGGCGGTCCCGGTCGGACATCCCATCGACAAGATCTGTCAACGCCTTCTGCTGCTGGGCCTCGTCAGGGTCGGCCAGCGCATCGAACAATGCGTCCTGGTCTATTTCGTAGCGGCGAGCCACCGAAGCGGCGGCCTCTCCGATGACCCTAAGCGGTGCATCGATAGCCTGTTTGTATTCGGCGGTCGCCTCGATGCGGTGGACGGCGAGCTCCTTGTCGTAGTCGGCGATCTGTTTCTTGAGTCCATCGACCTCGGCAGGGTCAAACAACGATTTCTGTTTGAGTTGTTCTAACTCTTCGCGAGCGGTACGTGACGTAGCGCGCTCGGCTTTTAAATCGTTCTTAAGCGTCATCCACCGGTCATGCTCCGCCTGGGATGCACTAGCGGGTGGGTCTGGATACGTGTCATCGATGGCCGCGAGCGGGTCGCTCAGTGCCTTGGCTGGCTCCGAAGCCTGCTTTGGATCAGGGACGGGCGCGTCCGGATCATCCAGCATGGCAAGGGTGGAGTTAATAAAATCCGATGTAGGTGGTGCTACGGGATCACTGCCTGAAAACGCGGCGTCAAACGCAGCGGACAAGGGGTTAATCGACGGATCTGCGGTGGGTTCGACAATGGTTGTTTTGCTCATTCGGTTTCTGGTAAAAAGTCAGGGATGATGTGGGAGCCCTCCCATTCAGCGAGTGGGGATTGGGCTTCCGACGGCGGGTGCGCCAGCACCCCGAGGGTCCGGCGGACATGGTGGACTCCCGCCTGAAAGGCGTGGATTATCGCTAGGTCGGTGGGGGATACCCCCGCTCGGAACACCGGTGTGTTGGCTGTTTCGATCACGGCCAGCGCTTTGACCAGCACGGGCTGGCGCATGATGTCTATGAGTTGCGAGGGGTTGGCCTCGTCTTTGTACCATTCGGGTAGTGTGGTCATCGGATATTGGACATGATGTCCCGGGCCTTGTCAGCATCCGCCAGGGATCTCTTGAGCTGTGCGTTCTGAATCTGGATGTTCTGCTTGAGTTGATGTGATTCGCTCATCATCTGGAGGCGGAGCTGATGCTCCTCCAGCTTGGACTGCATTTTCATCTCGCCCTCGGCGGGGCCTGCCGCTTGGCTAGGATCTCCCTGTTCTTCTGGGCCTGCCTGCTGTTGCTCGCGCTGCAGTTTGGCGAGCCGCTTCATACCATTAGAAATAATTTCACCCGCTTGCTGCAACGACTGACGGTACGTGGCGACCTGCTCCTGCATGGTAACATCCCCCTGCACGAATTCGAGGTGGGCTACGGTGTGCTCGTAGAGTGCCATCATTCGGGGTACTAGGTCCTCGATCGGGGTGCCCTCTTGCTCTTGTTCGATAAACTGACCGAGGGCCTCTAGGTGAATTTCGATGTGCACCAAGTGCAGCTCCTCCTGCATGACTGGGATCTGTCGGCCCTGGACGAGAGCATCGTTTTCGAGCATGGCGATCTTGGCGTCCACTGGCTGGCGCGGTCCTGGATCGCGCTTGATGTAGCGGTCCGCCTGAGTGGTTCCGACCTCAGCAACAGTGGCGTCGCGCAGGAGGTTGTGGCGACCAACTGGATCGTAGACCGACATAATCTCACGCAAGTTACCGAGCGCCACGGTGCGCGCGGCAGGACTGCCCGCACCAACGGAACGCACCGCTCGTACGTTTCCGATATCAATCCCCTGGAAGGCTTCGAGAGGGACGCCCGCCAGCTGGAGCCGGTAGCGCAGGAACTCAATGGCCTCACCACCGGGCTCGTCCTTGACGTAGTCCGGACGGATCATGCGCCGCACGATCTCCCGTACAAGTCTGTCCCAGGGTTGATAGAATAGATTTAAGGCAGTGATGGAGAGTTTAGACGCCGCCTCCATGTGGGCCGCGACCTCGAAACGAGTGCGCTCCTTACCGGTGTCGAACAAGGACTGGGTAGTGTATTGACCCGTGCGCTGTTGGAGCTGTGATCCCATGTCGTTGAGGACGGGGATCACAGAGTTCTGGAAGTTAGGTGTGGCCTGTGGAACTACGGTCATGCCTGGAGCTACGACTGCGTAGGCCCCGTAATAGGTTAGTGCCACGTTGGTAAAATCAGTTTCGCTACCGGGCTGGAGCATCACGGATGACGCAAGCATGGCCCCGTCCACCAGCTGAGACCGCAATCGGTTGGACACCTGGATAGACGAGAAGATTTTGTAGCCGAGTCCACGAATGCCGTGGTAGTGGGAGTTGGTGCCCAGTCCATACGGAAACATGACGAACCCCTGCTGCATGCTGCCGAGGAACCCGTCGCCAGTGTACAGAAACTCGTTAACCCCACCCTTCTCAGTGACGATGTAGTGAGTGACGGTGCCATCGAATTCCTTAACCCACAGGTGAATTAGTGTGATGGTAGTGGCACGTGCGGTGGAGAGCCAGTCGTTGTTTTTGAGCTCAGTCTCCATTTTTTCAAACTCGAATGTCTTCGCGGACGTGCTGTCAGTGCATGTGGACAACGCCTTTCGAGTGACGTCCACGTCCCATCCGGCGTCTCCAGCGGATTGAGCGTCGCGGATCTTAGACCAGATCTCATGCAGTGGGTAGGTACGGCGGGCGCAGGCTACCTCCATCTCATCCTCGGATGCCATCGATCCACGCGGAATCAGGAAATCGGACTGCCCTGCGGCGCGAAAACGCCAGTCGAAGCGGTCCTCGAAATGGCCAATGCCTAACCCGTGGCCCACGAACTGAGTGCAAAGGTGCAGGAAGTTAAAGTAGAACTGGGGCCACTCGCGGATGGTGCGGGTTATCTCGCTAGAGATGATCGCGCTGTAATGTTCCCGCTCGTTGGGTTCTCCCCAGGTAGTTGGAGTGTAAACAAGATCCTCCACTGAGTTGAGGAGATCGACGTATCCGCTCATTGCGTACTCCAGAAGCGACTCCGCCTCACCGAAGTTGAGGTTACACCGGTAACTCTGCTGGGATTTGATTAGCTGGGCTGGATCATACGGAGGTTTACCGTCGAACATCGCCTGGACCTTGGCCCTAGTCTTGGCGTTTTCTTCATCCGCCCTGCGGAGGGTCTCAAACAGTTCTCGCCCAGTACGCGCGTCCTTCAGACGTTTCGTTGGCAACTCCCCCTCTACAGGAATCCCCTGGAGTTCTAGTGCGTTAGTTACAGCGTACGCTGGGATATTAGCCATAGTTTTATTTTTTAGATCCGTTACGTGCCGTAGCAGTTTTGGCCGCAATGCTTTTTGGTTGCGGCACAAACTGTTTACCTTTGGCATTGCCTTCGGCTTTTGCTTTATTCGTAGCGGCTTTCTCTGACGCGCTCAAAGTCCCCCATGCTTTTTCGGGTAGATACCGCTTCTTACCCTCGCTCGGCGAGCCGTCAGAGGTTCCCCATTTCTGGTCGCCCCAATTTTTTAATGACTTCTGTGGGGCTTTCATTTTTTCTTTGGCGACGGTGGTGGTGTATGGGTCAAACTCTTGCTCTGTGGGGTGTGCTTCGCACCCGTCATCAGAGTCGATCCAGCCTTATGAGTAGGTCCTGCGTACGGTTTGCCGTTCGGTAGGTAGTGTGTTTTGTCTTTACTCATTTGTAGCCTCCTCCGTTTTTCTTGTACTCTGTTGCGAGTAGCTGTGCTTTGCGCGCTGACCACTCACTTGGGTCTCCACCTTTTGTTCCGGCTTTGATTTTCTCAAAGAGGGCTTTTCGCATAGTCGGCTTTGTGTAATTGCCTGCCGCATTTACGGTTGATTTAGCT
>VFKX01000070.1 GCA_009885285.1 Candidatus Falkowiibacteriota bacterium | reverse complement strand
CTTGAATCCTGCGGTCATGTAACTATTACCGAGTTTCTTGGCGACGGTTTTCTGCGCTATTTCTGTCAAGCGGGGCAGTTCCCACACGCCGACCGGATTGTAGCGGCCACCAGAATTCATGGGCCATGGCTTTAATGCCACAATGTCCTGCTCACCAAACCGCTCGGCAATCGCCAGTGCCAGGATGCCGCCCAGGCCTTGGCCGCGATAGTCCGGTTTCAGGATAATCGACTTGATCAGCACGATGTTTTCGTACCCCAACAGTTCGTCTTCAACAGCCGGGATCAGTTCATCGTCCTCGAACAACTCTTCGTAGAGGCCACCAAGATCGCTTGAGTGACCGTCTAAGATATGTAACAAAGAATACTTCCCTTCATTTATGATCAGATCCATCCTGACTTCATAAACCTTGGCCTCCCCGATGTTTTCCTGATCGTCACCGTGGAGGATGTCGATGTGGATGGTGGAGACGTAGTGATTTTGGTCATCCCGATGGATGGGATTACAGGATTTTGTGGTAAGGGAGATGTGGTGTGGGTTGATGGGCATTCCGGCGGCATTCCTCGGTCTACTTTATTTTCAAGTTGGTTACAAATTGTCACCAACTCCAGCGGTCATTTTCAACTGGTAACAGTTTGGTACCAGTTGGCTGCCTTCCTTAGCCAAGCGGCCTTTAAGCACCTTCCAATATTTTCTGGCCGTTTGATAGTCGGATGACTGAGTCAATATCTGAATGATATCCACCACAGGGAACCACCATGTTTCGGTTTTTTCGTCGTAGACACGGCGGATTTCGTGGGTTTCAAAAATAGCGGGTTGGATTTGCACGGTTTCCGCTCCTTATCCATTGTCCGGTTGCTGCATGTTTTAATTTCAGCCGCCCGATTTTTTCGGACACTTTGATGTCAATGTCAGTGCCTGACACCTGTTAGCTTTTCTCTAACGGTTGCAAGTATTCGGTCTGACCCTCTGTGTTGCTTCGTTAACTGTCATTGATTTACTGACAAAGACCATCCGCCGTCGTCTTTCAGCGTGATCTTCATATGTTTCTTGTCCTGTGTCATAAACACCTTATTACCTTGAGAAGAACCTGTAGTATGTTTCTCATAAATCTCAATGGCTTTCTTGTCGGGTAGCCCATGCTGGTTCGGCCCCACAGACACTAGGGTCATACTAGGGGATATTCCTTTAATGTGATCTTCATAGTAATGTTGTGTGTCCGATGGATCGTCGAAAAAAGTAATGGAGCCGTGATGTGCTGCAATTAGCAGAGAAGATTTCAAATCCGATGTTGAATAGTGGGCAAGAATTTTTTCCTTCCATGCTCTAAAGTCGGTATCGGCTGCGAAGAGCACTGAGCAACTGGGTTTTTTGTACTCAATTTTAATGACCGCGCTTTGCTGGTTCGTGTCTGTGTACTCTTCCCAGTTGCCGTTCAAAAAACGGTATTTTACGTCACCTTTTTCTATGAATGTTCTTGGCTCAATCGTAGCGCATTTGACGACTCTGCGAAGACGCATGTAAGCGAGATAATCTGAAGTATCTGTTGTTGTTCCGGGGACATCAGTATCTTTTATCTCTTTTATTGTGTGTTGATTATGAAGGCAGGTAATTCCTCGCATATGGTCAGCATCGCGATGAGTATTAATAAATACATCGATAGGGTTTCCACGTCCAAAGATTCGCTGAGTGTAAGCGAGGATATTCTCCTTATTATCTTCAGTAATATTACAATCAATGACATATCTAGTTCCATCGGGGTTAAGTATGAGAGCCATGCTGCCACATCCAACATCAAGCACATGAATTTCCATAGTGTCCTCTTTCTGCCCAGCGTTTAGGCATGTAAGCGGTGAAGACCGCGCAACCCGCTAGTGGTAATTATTTCATATATTCTCGGAATAGAATCCTCGCGTAGCTACGTCCGTATATCCTTACTAGCCAAGGTCCAATCGCAATCCACGATGCATAGAAAACAACGAGGACAATACTGATCCTCACTGCAAAGGGATTAGGAACATAACTAGAAAACAGCAACACATTCAGGCCACTCAAAATTACTGCCAGCACAGCCCCACCAAGAGAATTTCTGATTGCGCCATACTCGATGTTATGTTGCAGCAGAAATGCATTGCTGTGCAGTTTCTTTCTAATAGAAGTAACTGACTCCGCAATTCGCTTACGAGATTCGTCCATAGATTCTTCGTCAGCGGTTGGTAAAGTGATCTTGAAATCTTTCAATACCCGGTCGCGAAACCGGTTTTTGAAGTCACCCGAATATGTTTGGTCTGTATAAAGCATGAACTCTGTTGTGGGCATACATAGTTCGTCTTGATACATCACTTTCTGAAAGATCTGTTTGCTGATAGCACGTGAGAATTCCGCCAGAAAGACAATTGATATCGTGGATATAGTTACAGCACTAAACAGCTTCAAACCTAGAATATCACCAAGAAGCTTCTGGAATTCCTCGCTTACGAAAAAATGGTTAAACACGAGCATTGGAATCAGTGCTGTGATCGCGGCTGGAGCAATCCGAGCCTTTAACGTGTAGACATCTAGTTTCATGAATTCCTCTCTGGGATGATACTTTTGCTTGTCAAATCATTTTGCCTAAATACCAAGAATGATTTTTCTCCCCGGCAATTAACATTAATGCTGGTTGTCCACAGACATCCATCATTTCAACCAGCCATTCAAAAGCAAGAAAATCATCTCCGCTTGGTCGTGTACCATAGCCAGGATGAGAATGCCATTCTCCCACATAATCGAGCATCCCCATTGTAATATTCTTAATTTTGTCTACTTCAGCCTTTAAGCCAGTACATCCTCTAATATAGACTGTGGGCCATTCTTCGCTGTCCGGTGGTGACAATAGTGTGTCAACAACGTAAACATTCTTTCTTTGAATGTCGAACATTCCCAACAATATGCCCCCTGTTTCATTTGGAAGTTTGTTCCTTCTCGCACTCATAATTTTGGCAATAAGAGCCGAATCATAAAGCAGTGTCCAGTCCCCAAAAGTCTGCCTAAAGACTTCGTGTGGCTCATATGAATATTTAACAACAGAGCCATCATCACTGGATCGCCATACCCCAATTCCCGCATTTGTTGACTCCAGAGCTTTCCTTATGCCACGGGCACAGATTGCACTGTGCAGGCCAACCATTTCTTGTGCAAGGACAAAGCTAATATCTCTACAGGACCGACCATATCTGATGGGGCTATCGTGACGTTGAAGGTGGTTATGAAGAGCTGGGGTATCAAGGAGAAATCGGTAATACTGCATTTCAAGGAAATCAAGTGGGAACTTTCGTGCAGTGTCCTCTGATAACATAACAGTATCAGTTCCAAATGGATTCAAAAAGACTGAAATACGACGTGCGTCTGAATCAACATCACATGCTATATGCCTTGCTGCTGGAATGGAGGTAGTTGCATCGATAATAATATCGGCTCCTTTAAACGCTGTTTCCAACGCCTCCTTTTCCTTGCCGGGGCTGAGAATATCTGCGGTTATAAATCGAATGTTGTCTTTCTCATCAAGGCAATATGTTGCGATTTCTGAAAGAGCTTCGGCCTTTGAAGTTCCTATAAATCGTCCATCCAAAGCATGCCTTGAAACGTTATGGGGCAACAGGCAATCATCATCAACAACGACCCACGATCCAACTCCCATCCTTACTAAGTGCATTAACAGTTGTGAACCAAGAGCCCCGACACCAGAAATTAAGAATTTTTTGTCGATTTGGTTCGGAAGTCCACTGATAATTGAAGCGGTCTCTCTTGACAATGTTTTTAGAGGATTAACTGGAATTATAGAAATATTTGAACCATTTTTTGTCAAATCAGGATCAATTTCCATAGATGCGAGGTTGTTCTCAAACATTCTCCAAATACCAATATCAATCCCAATATTATCAAGTGGGTGCGGCATGAGAAATGCCCACAATTCATTTGCTTCAGGCTCCGCCCCTTGCGTGCGTAACTTCGGTATTTTGACAATTAAAATGAGATTAGCTTTCAGAAGCTTCCATGAAGAGTCGTTTTTTAAGTCAGGAAGCATTTTTCGAAGAATACCTAGAAGATCAGTACCGGCTAGAGACAAAATTTCGTGCAATTCCAGCAGATTCTGTGGTTGATTATTAATAACACCGTGAACTAATGGTGGTGTACTGACCAATGCCGCAACGTATGGAACTTCTCTTTTGAATGCGGGAGTTTCTTCAAATCGATGAGCAATAAACGTAATCTTTTCATCTCCGGACTCAACTCGCCGGACAAGTAATAGGTTTCTTTTCTCATCTAAAGTCTGAAATAGGTTATGAGGAAGGACAAGATAGAATGGTGAGGAAATGAGCGGTTCAAGTGGTTGGTCAACGGCATGAAGCTCCCCTTTAGCAGTCAAGGAAAGCCATTGGCGGATTCTTTCAATAAATTCAACAGTTGACCATCTAAGTTTTGATTCTGAATATTTTATATCGTACAAACAGAGGCTTCGAGGTTTCTCTTGTAATCGAAGATTCATGTGTGGCACTTTCGGAAAATCATCTCGAAGAGCAAGGACTTCAGGAAAAGCATCATCAGTAAAAGGAAATATAATAGCGAGGCGTTCTACCGGCCGCACGTCATGTATTGTTCGTTGGCCAACCTCAATGTCTGCTTCAAAAGTCACTACCTCATCACCGTTTTCTAATCTATTGACGAAAAGCAATGTAAAAAATGGAAGTTTTTCAATGAGGCGGACTGCTTCGCGAGCCTTTTCGATAACTAAATCAACTGCAACAATTTTTTCTCCGGGAGCTTGAATAAAGTTCGTCCCCATTACAGGCGCCCTGCCCTTGGTGCTTGTGTTATTACTGTAGCCGCACCACCAGTATATGAGGCCAGCTTCAACGTAGCGCCCCATTTATCAATCGTTATTTCAAGTGGTTTGGGCTTCGATTTTTCAGGATGTTCCATTGTAACTTTGAAAACGCCAGAAATTGAGGATGCTACGTCCTTATAGTAGTTGGCTGCTTGACGATGTGGAGGCTGATTGTCTTCATCATTACTTGGAATTGGCTTTGAGGACGCGACAAGAATTCCTTTATTACAGCCCTGCTCCAACAGCCACTTGACTTCTGGCACTGGCTCTGTTTTATCCTTACCTTTATCTGGGCTGAGAGCAAGGTAACTGCAATGATGTGGAATATCGTATATATCCCATGCAAGGCGCTCTTCCCGGTTGTGATATTGTGTGATTTTGACAATGTCAGTCAAAATATCACTGGTGGAATCGCCAATTATAAGGAATTTTGTTTCCTGCCCGTCTATATCGAATGTGGCGTGCATGACCAATGAACTCTCGTTTTTATCTTCTAGTTTATCGTCAACGTGAGCAGCAAAGGGGGAGTGTACAAAAAATTCGATCCCATCATTTGCCCTGCTAAATCCGGGTACAACTTGCCCCGCATCGGTAATAAGAGATTTTCTATCCTCAAGCTTTAAATTGTGACTTTCCAGCCACTGTTTTAATCTGTCTGGTCGCGAGAAGACTCTGACTCCCTTTCCCTCTCTCAATCGATAACGTGCTTCAGCTCGTAAGATTCGCGCTTCGTCTTCAGGCCCTTCTTCCATTACAATTGCAGCAGGTACCCATAGTTCTGTAATTTTAATTCTGCCCTCACCTTGGTATTTTGCTGCATGTTCCAAATAGAAGAATTCAGAAAAACCTTTTATGTGGTCATCATGAGCATGAGTAAAGGCAACAACGTCAAAACAATCTTTTTTCGCTCCGACGAGATCATCTTTCAGAGCCTTTTCTAGGTCAATCCTAAGATCATACTGGTCGTTTTTATCTCTAACGTTAGCATAATCAAACAGTACTTTCTTTCCATTATTCAAGTCGATCCGGCAGGTATCTGCGTTTCCAAGTGGATAAAAAGTAATCTTGTGCATGGTTCCCCCTGTTTAAGTGGCTTTCTCTTTAATTTCCATTAGTTGAAATTCCTTGCAGATCCAAAGAAATTCGCTACCGCAATTGCCATCGCCGGCCTGCTAACCTGAAAAATCCCCGCCAACTTATCCGGACTCTTCAAATCCCCCTGAAACCGCTTTAACTGTTCCATTGGAATCAGCAACTCCGAAGCAAATGCATCCGCTTCCTGCTCCTTGGGTGGCTTAGCGTTTTCCGGAAAATCCTCACCATACTCCCGCGCCACCTCGGCATCGTAAAAATCCCGCTTGTCATGGTTAAGAAAAATATGCCCCAACTCGTGCGCCAGCGTAAAGCGGCCCCGCACGAATGACTTTGCCTTGTTCACCATGGCGACTCGTGTCCCATCCTCCAACTCCAAAAGCATCCCATCAAGCTCTTCCGGATCGTCAAGCTCAACATACTCCAATCCTTTGGCTTCGCAGATTCTCTGCAGATCGGTTGGGACCTCCACGATTTTGTACTGCTTCAGAACCTTGCGAGCCATGCCGCGTGCTAACGTATAGTTGGCCGGGATCATGCGCCACCGCCCTCTCGCCGTAAATCATCCAAGGCTGTTTTCACCTTTGCAAAATATTCGTCGCTGACCTGTTTCTTGAGCTGATCTCCCCCTCTTTTCTGGGCAAGCTTTTCAAGAACTTTGTTGACGCTGCTATTCTGGACAGCCGCTCCCTTGGCATCGTAACTGGTAGAGCGGGCATGCACCATAGTCGCGGAATTCTTCATGTCGAAGATAGTAAGCGTGGCATTCAGCAGCCGTTTCAGGTTGTCGAGCGTAAGACCGAAAAACTGAACGATTCTGGCCGTAACCTCGGGAGAAATCTTTTCGGGGGTGAAATCATTGTTCTCGATTTTGGTCAAATCGGCGAGCTCAATGTTCAGCAACCTACATACTACATCCGGCAGAAGCCTGGTTGTAGCTATCACTTCACGTAAGTACTCACCGAAAGAAATATACTGTTCAAGCAGTAGAGCATTGGCCTTGTTTATGGCGATGGTCCGTTCGTTCTCCAGCAGGTTTACTCGGGCGTCGGGCACTTTTTCAATGAGATTATGAACCAACAGATTCATCGAA
Organism: Candidatus Falkowiibacteriota bacterium; assembly: GCA_009885285.1. GTDB lineage: Bacteria > Patescibacteriota > Patescibacteriia > Patescibacteriales > UBA12465 > UBA12465. Next base: position 476 of record VFKX01000070.1, on the reverse strand, counting down.
GGCGTAATCTCCACTTCGCCCCTCTCCCAGCGGCCATAGGTATTGCGCCCGATGTGCAGCAGGTCACAAATCTCGTCCAGCTTCATATCAAGAAGGCGACGTAGCGTTTTCAGTTGATCCGGCGCAAGTAGAGGCTTCAACCCGAATTCCAGAGCAATACGCTTCTTGTCGATTTCCAGACTCTGGGAATGGGTGAAGGTTATCTCCCCGCAGTCCGGGCAGGTTTCGCAGTCAAGGTCACGCAAGACGTGACTCTCTCCGTTGATGTTTATGGTAAGTTCGGTTTTGGCGGCACTGCATTCAGCCTCAAAACAATTTGTGCAGATCATATATGTCCCCTACTTGTTCTCGAAAGAAGTCAGCTTCCAGCAGATAAATTCGTTTGTGTGCGGGTGGTAGTTGCTGCATACCTTGCAGTATACATTCACATCCTTGGTGCTGGTTCCTCGTATTACATAATGAGTATTGTTCGGACT
>VFKX01000040.1 GCA_009885285.1 Candidatus Falkowiibacteriota bacterium | reverse complement strand
TACGAATAGAAAAGGCCCGTTTCCGAGGGAAACGGGCCTTTTTACAAATGGCGGGATGGACGGGACTCGAACCCGCGACCTTCTGCGTGACAGGCAGACGCTCTAACCAACTGAGCTACCACTCCAAGGTCATAAAAATGGCTAATATCATTCAGCCACAGAAAAAGCATAGCAAAAAGAATTCATCTTGTCAAAATACTCGTAAAACCCTAAATATTGGCAATATCCTTGCCATTAAGGGGCAAATTAGCTATAATTGATATATACCCAATAGCTACAAGATAGCTTTTTTAATTTTAAATTATATGGATAAAGAATTAGATGCAGCGACAATCAAGGAAATAGAAAAACAGCTCCTAATTAAAAAACAGCAGATTATGGACGATTTAAGCGATTTATCACGTAAAGATTCTCAAGAATCCGATGAAAGGTCAGTTAAATTCCCTGAATACGGCGATAAGCCAGATGAGAATGCTCAAGAAATCAATGACTACTCTACTGAAATAATGACCGAGAAGGTCTTAGAAAAGAGTCTTGAGGATATCGAGAAGACTTTGAAGCGCATTAAAGATGGCTCCTATGGCACCTGTAAATATTGCGGCAACCTGATTTCTCCAAAGCGTTTAATCGCCCGCCCAACAGCCAACTCCTGTGTTAGCTGCAAAACTGGGCTTCAAGAAAATGAATAGATTGGTATCCATTATCAAATTTAAAAATATAGCTATTGCCTTCGGGATAGCTATATTTTTTATGGCCGACCGAGCGCTAAAAACTTTCGCTCTTAGTCTTGGACAAGATACCTACTACAAGATCATAAGCGACTTGTTCTTATTTCGCTTTACTCCTAATCGCTATATCTCCTTCTCATTACCTATCACGGGAATAATCCTTAATATCGTCATTACTTTAATAATCGCTTGCCTGTCCTATTATATTTTTTACCTCTTGCTCGGCCGTAAAAATGTACACATCAACAAGCAGGAAAAAAAAACCCTAGTCATCCTCTTAATCGTCATCCTCTTTGGCGCCATCAGCAACCTGCAGGACCGCTTGCAATACGGTTATGTTATAGATTACCTGGAGCTAAATCATTTCACTGTTTTTAACCTGGCTGACGTGATGATTAGTATTGGAAGCATAATTCTAATATATTTAAATTTAAAAAAGAATAAATAATATGCGCGAATCAGTCATGACTGCAAACTTTGACCGAAAAATGTCTACACAAGGGGAAAATGGATCTCGCCTGGAATCGGAGTTCTTAGGCGAAGTTAATAAAATGAAGTATAAAGAATTAACGTACGCTCTTCTCCATAAAGACGAATTAGAAAAAGCGGCCACTCCTGATAAGAAATTTGAAATCATGATGAAGATAAGAGATGAAGCGCAACACGATTTCCAAAGCATTTTAAAATCATCAAAACAAGGCAAGTTTATTGATTTAAAAACTGCTGTTAATCTAGTAGAACAATCCCAGGCCGGAAATCCAGAAAAGCCTAGTAAGTTCTTCAGTGCCGCCCTCCTTAATCATCTTAAGGATCGTTTTTCTGACAAATATATACTAAAGTTTTTCACGGCAGCTGGCGGCACGCACCTGGATGTTCTTCACGGGGTCGATGGCTTTTTCAAACTATACGACAAGTCTGATGGCCAAGAACTGGCCACCTCGACTATAGACATTACTATGAACCCTACCAAAGATAGGTCAAAGGCTGATGTCATTATTTATGTATCAAGAGGCGATTTGGATAAACTAGATCCAAGCCGAGGAAACAAAGAATTTGATAAAAAAAAATTTCAAGAAAATATAGAAAAAAATGCTGAAGAGATTATTGAGTCATTAATCAGTAACTATCAAAAAAATACTTAATCAGTTTCTAATCTTCTCACTAATTCAACATAAACAAAAACACCCTAACAGGTGTTTTTATTTCAGTGGGCGCACAAGGATTTATCGCGCTTGCCGCTTGGCGGCTCGCTTGTCCAGGGTTGGCGTCCGAATATCCCCCGGATATTCGTCCGACGCTCACTCGC